>JAIFMR010000147.1 GCA_020048255.1 Rhodoferax sp.
GTTTTCCAAACCCCTCTCCGCCCTTCAAATGGATGCTTTGCTGGCCTCCATGCCAGCGGAGGAACGACTTGAGTTTCAATATGAACACGATTAATACCAACACCGACTGGACGCGCCAGTGTGAGGCGGAACCCCTGGCCTTGTCGGCTGCCATTCAGGCGCATGGCGGGCTGTTGCACATCACCGACCAAGCGCTGATTACCCATGCCAGCGCCAATCTGGCGAGCTATTTCGCGTGTCAACCAGAAACCTTGCCCGGACAGGTTTTGCCAGCGCCGCTTGCTGCCGTCTTGCAACCGACGCTGGCGACCTTGAACAAGGCACCGGGCAGCCGGGTTGAACTGTTTGATGTGGCCATGGCGGAGCGGCACAGTGTCGATATTGTGGTGTCGCGCAGCAGCTTTGGCATCGTTGTGGAGTTTTCTGCCCATGATCACCGGCACATTCCGATCCAGCCCCATTCGTTGCTCATGCGAACGCCATCGAGTGCGCAAGAAAGTCTTGCGCTGCATCAGCGCATTGTTGATCTGCTCAATGGCATCACCGGCTTCAACCGGATCATGATCTATGCGTTTCGTGAAGATGGTGACGGCGAGGTGCTCGCTGAAGCGCGCAACACCGATGTTTATGGCAGTTACCTGGGGCTGCGTTTTCCGGCAAGTGACATCCCCCAAATTGCACGCGATTTGTACAAGAAAAATCCGTGGCGGCTGATTCCGGACAGTCAGGCAGCATCGGTGCCGCTGTTCAGTCATTCAGCAGCCGCGCCGGATTTGACCTGGTCAGACCTGCGCAGCGTGTCACCGGTGCATCAAAGCTATCTGGCCAATATGGGGGTGCGCGCATCACTGTCTTTGCCGATCATGGTGGGCGCGGAATTGTGGGGGCTGATTGCCTGCCATCACGCCGAACCCCGGGTTTTGCCGCTGAAAGTCATGCGCGCTGCGAGTCAGATCAGCAAGCATTATTCCTTGCTGATGTCGACCTCGGTGGCGGAGTCGCGGATGCGGCTGATCGACCGGCTTGACAATGTTTATGCCGGCATGCGCGAAGTCATTTCGCTTGGCGGCGGGTTGATGTCGGTCATGCCGGATATTGCACCGGCCTTGTTCGATCTTTTTAGTGCCAGCGGTCTGGCGATCCGGCTTGGCAATGTCTGGGCGCATACCGGTGACTCACCCAATGCCTCGGCGCTTGAAGCCTTGTCAACATCGTTTGAGCAGGCTCCGGGCGAGTCGATTGTCTTTATTGACAGCCTCGCCCGCGCTTATCCGGCCCTCGGTGCGATGCCAGTCGCCGGTGCGCTGGCCATCAAAATGCACACGCGTGATGACCAGTGCCTGCAAGTCTGGCTTTTTCGCAGGGAACTGCTGCACGAGGTGCAGTGGGGTGGCAATCCGCACAAACCGGTTGAATCGCAGGACGGACAACTCGGCATTGCACCGCGTCAGTCGTTCGAAAAGTGGATCGAGAAGCGCAAAAATTACTGTGGCCAATGGTTGCAAGAGAACCAGCTCGCTGCCAAGCGCTTGCGGCAATTGTTGTTTGAGCTTTTTGCCTGACATATATATATACAGGTGCCAATCGCTAGGCGGGCTGAACCTGTATGGATGTGGCGATATGCTTGCTAAAGCCTGATCGGCATCTGGGCCTCGGTCGCCTGGCAAGGCGGAGAAGCCGGTGAGTCCGGTGCTTTGCCGCCCGATGGCCTGATGCCTGGCCGACGCCATCTATGTAAAATTTTTCTCCCTGATTTCGGGTTTGAAGAAACGAAGCAATCAACCATGCACCGCAAGCCTCTGATGACCAATTTTCTGCGTCTCTTTCTGCCTACTGCTGCATTTGTGCTGGCGGGCATTTTTTTCTATGGTCAATCCGAAATCGAGCGTGATGCGTCGCGCCTGATGAGCCGTGAGACGCTGCATGTCGGCCTGGGTGCCGGCACCCTGTCGCGCCATCTTGAGGGCATCACCCGGGATCTGACTTTTCTGGCCAGCCACAGCGCGCTGCAGGCGGCAGTCAACGCACCAACGCCGGCCAACATCGGGCACCTGGCCGAAGACCTGGCCAACTTCTCGCGCAGCAGCGGCATTTATGACCAGTTGCGCTGGATCGATGAAACCGGCATGGAGCGGGTGCGCATTGACTATATTGGCGGTCAGGGCATCGTTATCCCGGCAGACAAGTTGCAAAACAAGGGCCAGCGCTATTTCTTTACCGATGCTAATCGGCTCAAACTGGGCGAGATTTTTGTTTCTCCGCTGGACTTGAACATCGAGCAAAACAAGATTGAGTTACCGCATAAGCCGATGCTGCGGGTCGCCACACCGGTGGCTGACACCCAGGGCCGCAAGCGTGGCATCATCATCCTCAATTTTTATGGTCAGGTGATGCTCGATGCCTTTGCCGCATCGACCCAAGAGGTCGCCGACCATGCGATGGTGCTCAACGCCGAAGGCTACCGGCTGAAAAGCCCGGTGCCCGCCAACGACTGGGCCTTCATGTTCAAGCGGGCCGATCTGTCACTCGCCGCCCAGGATCCACTGGCCTGGGCCGCCATTGCATCTGCCGACAGTGGCCAGAAATGGCTGGCCGATGGCTTGTGGAGCTGGCAAACCGTCTATCCGCTGCTGGCTGGGCAACGCTCCAGCAACGGCGCTGCCGATGCCGCCATGCCAAGCAGTGCGGCACTTGGAAAAAAACAGTATTTCTGGAAAGCCGTGACCCATTTGCCCTCAAACACCTTGCTGGCGATGCGACAAGAGGTCTGGGGCCGGCTGGCACTGGTTGCCCTGCTGCTGCTTGGCGTGCTGGCGGCAGGTTGCTGGAAGCTGGCCCATGCCAGGACGCGGCAAGAGGCCGCTGAAGCTGAAATCCGCATCGCCGCCACGGCCTTTGAATCCCAAGAAGGCATGCTCATCACCGATGCCCAGGCAGTCATTCTGCGCGTCAACAAGGCTTTTTGCAGCATCACCGGCTACAGCGCCGAAGAGGTGGTGGGCAGAAACCCCAGCCTGCTGAAGTCGGGTGTGCAGAGTGCCGATTTTTATGCCGCCATGTGGGAGTGCATTCATGCCAGCGGCAACTGGATGGGCGAAATCTGGAACAAGCGCAAAAACGGCGAAATCTACCCTGAGCATCTGACCATCACCGCCGTCAAAAACGCTGCCGACCAAGTCAC
This sequence comes from Rhodoferax sp., assembly GCA_020048255.1. GTDB lineage: Bacteria > Pseudomonadota > Gammaproteobacteria > Burkholderiales > Burkholderiaceae_C > Rhodoferax. The sequence continues at coordinate 3,182 of JAIFMR010000147.1, forward strand.
CAACTATGTGGCAACCCTGGTTGACATCACCGTCAGCAAGGTGGCGGCGGCCGAAATTGAACAACTGGCGTTTTACGACCCGCTGACCGCACTGCCGAACCGGCGTCTGCTGCTTGACCGCATCAAGCGTGCACTGGTCTCGACCGCGCGCAGCGGCAGGGATGGTGCACTGTTGTTTATGGACCTGGATAATTTCAAGAACCTCAACGACACCCACGGCCATGACACCGGCGACTTGCTGCTGCAACAGGTGGCACGCCGACTTGAATCCTGCGTGCGCAAAGGCGACACCGTGGCGCGCATCGGTGGGGATGAGTTTGTCGTGCTGCTGGAGTATTTGAGCGAGCAGGATCATGAAGCCGCAGACCAGGCCAAAGTGATTGGCTACAAAATTCTGGCCACCTTGAACCAGCCTTACCGCCTGGGCGAGCATGAGCACCACAGCACGCTGAGCATTGGCGTGGCCTTGTTTTATGACCATTCGCGCGATTTTGGCGACCTGCTCAAACAGGCCGATATCGCCATGTACCAGGCCAAACATGCCGGCCGCAACACGCTGCGCTTCTACCAGCCGACGGTTGAGGCCAATTCATCACCGTCCTGATAAGAAAATGGCCTCTAGACCTTGTTTTATAAGCGCAAGCAGCTATTATTTTTATAGTTGATTGTGCAGCGCCTGATCGCGCAGCTCGATCCAGTGGCGTAGCGGCTTCGTCCAACCCAGCAGTCGAGAGGGACAGCCAAAAAGCTGCGCTTTTTGGTTCCCTCCGCGCTTCGCGCTCCGGCTGCCCCTCACTTCGTTAGGCCGCACAACCGGCACTGTCTGCCTCTCCCCCAGCTCCAAAATGCCAAAGACTTCCAAATACAACCCCGGTGACTCCAATGCGCCAAGGCACCAAGCAGCGCCATCCAAATAGACATCAACCAATCATGCATCAGCAGATGCTATTTATGTTGTAGCTATCTTCGTTTGTTCTACGGGCGCTGTCTACTGGTTTCATGCATTTGCCTCTGAGTAGTGCCTTGCTGTCAGACCAGTCACATCGTCTAAACTAGGCGGCAACACTGGGGCAACGCGGAATTGTCCTTTGGAAGGTAAAGCAGCGTAGAAAGGCCGCGATGCAAGCAAGACAGCAGCTGACTTTGATGGAGGAACTCAAAACCGAGACGTTTGCGTCGCATGCCCGGTTACAAACGGCCCCTTTCTTTCAGGCATTGGAGAGCTGCCATTTGCCGCTCGAATCCTACGTCGGACAACTGCGGGCTTTGTTGGCAATACACGCAGTGGTCGAGCAGGCCATGGTGGATTGTGTGGATGACCGAGTCCATTCGGTCTGGAGTGCTGACATGGGCAAACTGCCCTTGCTGCGCCAAGATCTGAAGTACTTTGAGCCGCGCACCGTGGCCGACCTGAAAGAGGCTGTCGATGTGGCGATGCAGACAACCGGAGCCCTGCGTCAGCAATCCATGGAGACACCGCTGGCCCTATTGGGTTGGCTGTATGTTCTGGAAGGCTCAACCCTGGGAACGTCTGTGGTGCAACCCCTGGTTGCGCGCGCCTTTTTGTTGGTTGGCGATGACGGAATGGCCTATCTGCGCAACTATGGAGCGGCTGCCCGCGCCCGATGGACTGAGTATTCGCAACGTATGAATACGCTTGCGCTGGAAACCGGAGAACGCGCACAGATTACGCTGGCTGCCAACGAGCTATTCGCCCGTCTGGAGGCGCTTTTTTGCGCCTTGTATCCATTCCAGAGCGAGTCCAAGGCCTATTTGGCGGCCTCCATCAACCCGGAAGCCGGACGGCATCCTGTGCCCGTTGACGTGCGTGAGGTGCAGGCCTCCATTCGGGCAGGTGATATCTGCTGGCGCCGTTTTCCCTATTTCGCCGCGCGTTATGGCGAACGGGGGCTGGGCTTTGCCCGCAGCGATGCCGCCTGGCAAGCCACGCTCTACCCATATCCACCGTCACAAGTCCTGCAGCAGGTGCAATGGCTGGGTCGCGTGCTGGCTGCACGAGGCATGCCGACCCTGTTGTTGCAGGTTCAATTGGAAATTCTGGTCGAAGAGCTGGCCGCGGCGATTCCCGAACGCCGGGCAGATTATGAAAAACTGCTGCCTGCCGCTGCGGCGCTGCATGCAGCGCGCTCAAGGTTCCTCACAGATGCACAAGCGCAGGACCTGGCCGCAGCGTTTGACCTTGCGGTGGGCCCCGAATGGCGCGCAAGGTTTCCTCAAACCGGTTCTTTGCTCAGCGCGGCAGTGGCCGACGAGTGCGGGGGGTGCGAGAAGGCGGTTGAAAGTGTGCGCACGTGGATGACCGACGTGCGTCAGTTTCCTGCCGCGTGGATTGATGCGGTCGAGGGCACGCTGGCGCAAGCCAGACAGCAGGCTGCACCAAAGGCAAAGGCATGAACACCGCGATCGACGAAGCCACCTACGCGCATTACCTCGCCGCGTTGATAGCCGGTGACCGCGAAACCTGCGCCAAGACGGTGCAGGCACTGCTTCACGCTGGTACGGGGGTCAAGCCGCTGTATGTTGAGCTCTTGCAACGCGCCCAGTACCAGGTTGGCGAACTGTGGGAGCAAGAAAAGATTTCAGTCGCCGTAGAGCATTTGTCCACCGCCATTACCCTGCGCATGCTGTCGCTGATACAGGCACAGACGCTACAAGGCGCACGACGCAACCGGAGCATCATCATCGCGTGCGTGGCAGACGAGTTTCATCAGCTCGGTGGCCGGATGGTTGCCGATTTTTGCGAATTGCGCGGCTGGCGGGGCTACTTTCTGGGTGCCAACACGTCAGTTGAAGATTTGCTGCAACTGGTCTCGCAGCGCAAGCCTGATTTGCTGGGCTTGTCGCTGAGCATTTACTTCAACCTTCCCAAGCTTATTGCAGCGCTTGATGCGGTCACGGCCGCTTACCCTGATTTGCCCATTCTGGTCGGCGGGCAGGCCTTTCGCTGGGGTGCGCAGGACGCGCTGCAGCATTACCCAAATACCGCTTATCTGCACTCACTGGATGCGTTGGAAGAACGAATGGCGGCCTGTGAGCGCTGATGCCATCCTTTTCCCCGAGGGCTCCAGTTGGCATTTTTTGGCAGCCAGCGCCAGCGTTGTTGTGGTTCGGCTAAACGCGGCGGGAACCCTGCTCGCCACCAATCAGCACGCTGTGAACCTGATCGGCGAGCCGCTGGAGGGAAAGCCCTGGCACACCATGCTGCTCAATTTTGGGGGGCCGCCGGTGCTGCAGGATTGGCTTGCCAAACCTGCGCGACCCCGCCTTTTGAATATCAAGACCGCAGCCGGCTTGCCGCAGACGCTGGAGGTGACAGTGGTGCCCGATGGCGCGGATTACCTCCTGTTTGGCGAAGTGAATGCAGCTGAGCAGGCGCGGCTAAGCCGAGAATTGCTGCAACTCAACCACGAGCTCGATCACATGAGCCGCGAGCTCACGCTCAAGAATGACGATCTGGTCAAGACCCAGAGCCAACTGATGCAGTCGGAAAAACTGGCGTCTATTGGACTGCTGGCTGGCGGAGTTGCCCACGAAATCAACAACCCGTTGGCCGTCGTTAAATCCAATCTGGGGCGTTTGAAACAGTACGTCAATATGCTGCTCGCCGTCATCCGTGCCTCTGATGCACTTGGAGATAATGCCGCCGGTGCAACGCCGGCATGGGCCGCCCTGCAATCCCTCAAGCTGGAGATTGATTTGCCCTTTGTCACGGAGGACGTGGTATGTCTGCTGGCAGAGTGCAGCGCGAGCCTCGACCGGGTGGAGACGATAGTGCGTGGACTCAGGGATTTTTCGCGCATTGATGTCAGGGAAACCTGGGCGTTCGAGGACATCCACCAGGCTTTGGAAAGCGCGCTTGCCGCCGTCGGGCCAGACCTCACATCCCGATGTGAGGTCTTCAAGGAATATGGCGACATAGCACCCGTGCAGTGCATGCGCAGCGAGATATGCCAGGTCTTCATCAACCTGCTGGTCAACGCGGCGCAAGCCATGAAAGACCCGGGCGCGATCACCATTCGTACCGGGCAAGAGAAATCAGAGGCATGGATCGAGATTGCCGACACCGGCCAGGGTATAAGCCCGACAGATTTGTCCCTCATCTTTGACCCGTTCTTTACGACCCGGCCGGTGGGTCAAGGCACCGGCCTGGGCCTGGCGGTTGGCTATGCCATTGTCCAGTGGCATCATGGCCGGATTGATGTGACCAGCGTGTTAGGTTCTGGAACCACTTTTCGCGTCTGGCTACCACTCGTGCAACCGATCAAAGTGACGCCAACACCATAGACGTTAACGCACTTCCCCTACCCAGACGCGCCGCCAGTGGCCCACTCAAGCGCGTCCGGGATTGATATGGGGGGATCGAACCACTGAGTGGCTTTGCGTGCTGCGATGATGCGCACGGATTGAAGGCATGGGCGACGTCGGCGAAATCAAACCCTCGTTCCTGGAAACAGAGTCCCCCGGTGCGATACTTGGCTTCGTGAGTTTGGAATGCCTGTCCCTTGCAGATACAACCGTCATCCAGTGGCAAAGCACGGCTGGAAACGGCGTGCACTTTCACATTGCGCTACTTTTATGAATGAGCCAGACGCCTT
>JAIFMR010000179.1 GCA_020048255.1 Rhodoferax sp.
CAGGGGTGCGAAGGGTGCAGCGGCATCAAGGAGGAGCCGAAGGCGGGGGACAGCCGCGGAACCCTTTGCACCCCTGTCATCGGTCCTCACCTATCTGTGCAGTTCCCATGAGTCTCGCCGCCCAACACGTCAAAATGCACCCCCGCACCCTCGCCAATGCGATACTCTTTTTGATGTTTTTCCAATTCACCACAGCGGCGCTGAGATCCCTGTCCGATGACTTTTTTCGGCACCTGACCCCTGAGCTCAGGCGCCTGGCCCAAGGGAACGCCGCCATGGGTGTGGAAGACATCGCGCCCCAATTGCAGGCGCTGGAAAAAACCCATGGCAAAGCCCGGCTTTCGCTCGATGTGAGCGGCGGGCCATGGACGCTGGTGCGCAGCGTGATGCGCTCCACCCGACCGCAGTTCTGGCGCACGCTGGTGTACATGGTCATGGCGACCCTGGCCACCGCCGCACCCCCGCTGCTGATCGAGCAGTTCATGACGCGGTTTGATGCCATCAAGGCGACACCCTTGGCGCTGCCACATGTGGCGTTTTTGCTGTGTTTCCCGCTGATCATCTACCTCACCAACGTGAACTTTCAGCGTTACTTGCGTGCTTTTGCCCAGGCCCACCTGCTGCAAAAAAGCGCCTTGATGCAGGTCTTTGCTGAGAAGTGGTTCCAGCTGGCGCCACAGGTTCGCCATGGCTTGCCTCAGGGCAATATGCAGAACCTGATGCAGGTCGATGTGCCTGCCGTGAGTCACGGCGTGGAACGCATCGTCGACGCCTTGATGGTGGTGGTGCACATCAGCATTGCCGCCGTTCTGCTATGGCGCTACCTGGGCGCCACGGCCATTGCGGGGTTGGCCTTGATGGCGCTGAGCGTGCCACTGTTGCGGTACATCGTGCGCGAGACTTCCAAACGCCAGGGCGAATTGTTGCGTCGGCGCGACCAGCGGCTCGACTTGCTGTCGCAAATACTCTCGGCCATCAAGGTGATCAAGCTCTCGGGCTGGTCCGGCCTGTTTCTGGCCAAGGCGCGGCGTACGCGCAGTGTGGAGGTAGACCGGCTGATCGACGTGATGCTGCTGCAAACCCGGGCCTCGCTGCTGTTTTCTTGCGCGGGTCTGGTGGTGGCGACTTTTACTTATGGCATTCATATTTTGCGCGGTGGCGAGCTGCACGCCGCCATGCTGCTGCCCACCTTGCTCATCTTTCAAGGCTTGGAATTTCCCTTCATGGTGGTCAGTGACGTGGCCAGCACACTGGCCCAAACCGAAGTGTCAGCCCGGCGGCTGCTCGACTACTTCAAGCTGCCCGACGAGGCCGGGGCTGCTGCTGGAGCACCTGACGCTGCCATGGCACTGAAAGTCAGCCAACTTGTGTTTGCCGCTGAGCCCGGCAAGGACATCCTTCGCGATGTGACTTTTGAATTGAGCGCGGGTCAGAGTTTGGCCATTGTGGGGCCGATTGGCGCTGGCAAAACGGTGCTGCTGCGCACGCTGTTGGGCGAATTTGCCCCCACGGCGGGAGACATTCACTGGGCTGCGGCGCCGCGTTTTGCCTATTGCCCGCAGGAGACGTTTGTGGCCAGCGGCACCCTGCGCGATAACCTGACACTTTTTGGCGACCGCAATGAGTGGACGGACGCGGCCCTGCAGCGTGCGCTGGACCTGGCGAACCTGTCGCAGGATGTGGCGCAGTGGCCCGGTGGCCTGGATACTGAAATTGGCGAGCGCGGGCTCAATCTCTCCGGCGGGCAAAAGCAGCGTCTGTCGCTGGCGCGTGCCGCGCTGCACCCGGTTGACGTTATTGTGATGGACGACCCTTTCTCGGCACTCGATGTGGGCACCGAAGAGCGTGTGGCCAGCGACCTGATCTTTGGCCACTGGCGCGGCTGTCTGCGCATTTGCGTCACCCACCGGTTGGCTCAACTGGCGCATTTCGACCGGATTCTTTTTCTGGATGCGGATGGCACTGCCCAGTTTGGCACGCTGTCCGAGTTGCTGGTGAGCAGTGTGCGTTTTGCCAACTTTCTTCGGTTGGAGCGTGAAGGCCACTCCGACCAGCATTTGGTGGCCCATCAGTTGGGGGTCACTTCCCAAGGTGTGGGCAAGGAAGAGGTCCTGACCACCACCGAGACTCAGGCTGCGGGCCGGGTGCGCGGCTCGGTGTGGAAAAACCTGTTACTTACGCTGGGTGAAAGCAGCTGGGAGGGTCGAGCCACCGCCGGTGCGGTGGTGATGCTAGTGCTGATGCTCACGGCCAGCGTTCTGCCGATGTCGCAGCAAGTGTTGATGTCCCGTATGGGCGGGACGGACGCCATGAGCGCCCTGAGTTTTTTCCTGGTCTTTGCCGCGCTCACGCTGCTGACGGTGGCGATCAGCTATGTGGCCCAAGCGACGTTTCGAAAGGCCTGCGCCCACACGGCGCAAAAGGCACACGACAAGATGCTGGGCGGCGTCATGCAGTTGCCCTTGCGTTTTTTCGAGACCACCCCCTCTGGGCGCATCCTGAACCGGTTTTCGGCGGATATTCAGCAGCTGGATGTCGAGTTGGCCGGCCGGGGCTTTCGCTTCACACAAGGCGTCAGTGCCGCTGTGGCGGCTGCGGCAGGCATCATCGGCGTGGCGGTTGCGGCCATCGTGCCGTTTTCTGTTGCCACGGTTGTGTCGATCCGGGTGTCCAGGCTGTATGGCGCGGCGGTGCGGGAGGCCGCGCGGCTGGGCTCGATCACACGCTCGCCGGTGTTCTCCTTGTTCAACGACGCCTTGCGCGGGCACGCCACCTTGCGCGCTTTTGGCCGGGAGCGGCATATCCTGGCCCAGTTTGAGTCCGCCACGCTGCTGAGCCTGAACACCGAATTGCTGCGCTGGGACCTGGTGTTCTGGTTGTCCATGCGGCTCACCCTGATTTCCTGCGCGGTGATGGTGTGCCTGCTGATTCCGCTGGTGCTGGGGGGTGAACACGCGCTGCTACCCAGCTTGAGCAGCGGTGCTGCCGGCTTGCTGTTGGTACTGACCTTTAGCCTGCTGACCCGTATTGAGAGACTGTGCCGGGACTTCTTTGGGCTGGCGACGGTGTTGGTGCCGTGGGAGCGTTGCCAGCAGTGGGCCGAGCTGGAACCAGAAGAGGGTGCATCAGACCCTATGGGCGTTCCTGCTGACTGGCCGCAAGCTGGAAAGATCGAGTTTCGCCAGGTCTGCCTGCGTTATGCGCCTGAACTTCCTGTCATTGTTCAGGACGCGACCTTTATCGTCCCGGCGCGCAGCCATGTGGCGCTGCTGGGGCGCACGGGTGCGGGCAAGTCCACTGTGCTCTTGTCCTTGCTGCGCACGCTGCATGTCGATGGCGGCGAAATTCTGATCGATGGTATCGACATCGGGCGAGTCGCCCCATCGCGCTTGCGCCAGTCAATCGCCTATGTGCCGCAAGACCCCGTGCTCTTTTTGGGGCCGCTGCGGGAGTCGATTGATGTGGAAGGGGTTTTTAGCGACGCCGATATTGCCGCAGCGCTGGTGCACATGGGCTTGACGGGTTTTCTTGACAGTTTGCCCCTGGGGCTGGCCACGCCGCTGGAAGAGGGTGGGCGCAACATCAGCGCGGGCCAGCGCCAACTGATCTGCCTGGCGCGTGCGCTGCTCTCTCAAGCCCGGATCATTCTGATGGACGAGGCCACTGCCAGTGTGGATGTGGAAACCGACGCCCTGATTCGCGCCGCCATCCAGAAGCACCTGCGCAACACCACCATCCTGCTGATCGCCCACCGCCCCAGTTCACTGGCGCTGTGTGACCAGTGGATTCATGTGGAAAACGGTCGCACCCATGCGGTGGACCGCACTGCCAACATCAACCCGGAGGTGATTGCCTGACCTGCTGTGCAAACAAGTCTTCGCTGAAGCCGACGGTCACGCTGCCATCGGCCCAGACCACCAGTGGGCGTTTGATGACACTGGCATTGGCCAGGATGACTGCAGTTGCCGAGGCACTGTCGACGACGCTGGCTTGAAGGGCCGCATCGAGCTTGCGCCAGGTCGGCCCCTTGCGGTTGAGCAACTTGTCCAGGCCCACAGCCTGGATCCAGCCCGGCAGCAGATCTGTGGGCACACCTTGCTTTTTGAAGTCGTGAAACGCAAAGTCCACACCCTGCTCAGTGAGCCAGGTGCGTGACTTTTTAACCGTGTCGCAATTCGGGATGCCGTAGACCGTGATGACACCGGTGGTTGTGGGGGAGTTGGGATGTGTTTTCATAGGTGCCATCATGCCACTGACCGCAAAAACTTCTGCCCGATGCGACCTTGCGAAGCGGTCTGGGCAGGCAGCTGCGCGACAATGCCAGGCGTTATGGAACACAAAACCCCCCACACCCTTGACGACTGGCTGGCGTACTGCGAGCGTTTGCACCCGGTTGCGATTGACATGACCCTGGAGCGCGTGCGCAGCGTGGCGCAGCGCATGGGCATTCGTTTTACCTGCCCAGTGATCACCGTGGCCGGTACCAATGGCAAAGGTTCCACCTGCGCCATGCTCGAAGCCATTTTGCTGCAGGCGGGTTACCGTACCGGTGTCTACACCTCGCCGCATCTGGTGAGTTTTGAAGAGCGTTTGCGGCTCAACGGCGAGGCTGTCAGTGCTGCTGATTTGGTAGCATCTTTCGCAGATGTGCAAAGGGCCAGATGCCAAAATGATGATGAAGTATCGTTGACTTACTTCGAGTTCTCCACCCTGGCCATTTTGAACCTGATGCGGCACCGGCCGCTGGATGTGGTGATTCTGGAGGTGGGCTTGGGCGGGCGGCTCGATGCCGTCAACATCATCGAGCCTGACTGCGCCATCATCACCAGTGTGGACTTGGATCACATGGCCTTGCTGGGCGACGACCGCGAAGCCATTGGCTATGAAAAGGCCGGCATCATGCGTACCGGCAAACCGGTGGTGGTCAGTGACCCGGTGCCGCCGCAAAGTGTGCTGGACCGCGCGCTGGAGATTGGTGCAGATTTGTGGCGCGTGGGGGTGGATTTCAATGTGTCGGGTGACAAACAGCAATGGGGTTGGGCCGGACGCGGGCGGCGCTACAGCGGTATGGCCTACCCGGCGTTGCGCGGTGCCAACCAGTTGGTGAACGCGGCCGGCGTGCTGGCGGCGCTGTCGGCCCTGCGAGATCTCTTGCCCATCACCGCGCAGGCGGTGCGCGTGGGCCTGGCCAGCGTGGACTTGCCTGGGCGCTTTCAGATTGTGCCGGGCCAGCCGACGCTGGTGCTCGATGTGGCACACAACCCACATGCGGTGGCCGCACTCACGGCCAATCTGGACGCCATGGGGTTTTTCCCAACAACGCATGCGGTCTTTGGTGTCATGGCCGACAAAGATCTGCGGCCCATGTTGTCGCGCATCAATCCGCTGATTGACCGCTGGTATTTCACCGATCTGCCGCTGCCTCGGGCGGCTACCGCGCAGGCTGTGATGCAGCAATGGCAGGCGCAAAACAGCCGAAAGGACGCGTCTGCCACGGTCCACGCTGACCCGCAATCGGCCCTGCAGGCGGCCCTGTCTGGCGCAGACCCCGCTGATAGAATCGTCGTCTTCGGATCGTTCCACACCGTTGGCGGTGTTCTTCAAGACGGTGTGCCCCGCCTCTCGGCCAAGCATTTGCCCCAAGCATGATCCTTTTTCTGATTCCAAAGACACACCAGCATGGCTTTTTTCAAGTTTCGCAAGAACGCTGATGACCCGGTCAGTGCACCAGCGCAACCCCAAAGTATCGAGTCCCTGCGCCAGCGCGCCAAGTACCGACTGGTGGGCGCCACCGTTCTGGTGCTGATTGGGGTGATTGGCCTGCCCTTGCTGTTCGACAAGCAACCGCGTCCGATTGCGGTAGATACCCCGATTGAAATTCCGGACAAAAACAAGGTCTTGCCGCTGCAGATCCCAGCCTCGCCTGCACTTGCTCCCGCCATCGTGCCGGCGTCTGCCATGCCAGCCGTTGCCCCTACCGCCAGTGCTCCTGCCAACGCGCTGCCGGACAAGCCGGTTAACCCGGTGGCAGCGGCATCGGCGGTTGCCAAAGAATCTGATAAAAAAGTGGCTCTAGCCCCCGTGGATAAAGCGTCGGATGCTACAAGATCAGTAGAGAAGGTGGAGGCCAAAGAGGCTAAGGGCGCCAAACCAGCGGTCAGCCAGGCCAGCGCAGCGGCTTCCAAAGCCACTGACGCCAGCCGCGCCCAGTCTTTGCTGGAAGGCAAGGAACCTGATATCAAGGCGCAGGCCAAGGCCCCCACCAAGACTCCCGCCACGACCCCGGTCATGCCGGCCAAGTCCTCCGCAGTGTCAGCGTCTGTTCCTGCTGCAGCCACTTCTGCTGCCACGCCGGCCGCCGCTGGTGCCGAGCGTTATGTGGTCCAAGTAGGCGCCTTTGCTGAGAACACTCGGGCACGTGAAGTGCGCCTGAAGGTCGAGAGCGCCGGTCTGAAGACTTACGCACAGGTGGCTGAAACCAAGGATGGGCGTCGCATTCGCGTTCGGGTCGGCCCCTTTGCGACCAAGGCAGAGGCTGAAAAGGCCGCCGAAAAAATCAAAAAACTGCAACTGCCGGCAGCCTTGCTGACGCTGTAAGGCCGGCTTGTGACCCTGCCTGTGCTGGACTGGATTTTTGCAGCCGTGTTGCTGCTGTCGGTGGCTTTGGGTGCATGGCGTGGCCTGGTGTACGAGGTGCTGTCGCTGATCAATTGGGTGGTGGCTTTTGTGTTGGCACAGTGGTTGGCGCATGACGTGTCGGGCTACCTGCCGATCAGTGGCACCAGCGAGTCGGTGCGTTATGCAGCGGGTTTTGTGCTGGTCTTTGTGGTGGCGATGATGGTGGGCGGGCTGATTGCGGTGTTGATCAAGAAGCTGACCACCGCGGTCGGCTTGCGGCCAGTGGACCGGGTGTTGGGTGCGGTGTTTGGCCTGACTCGCGGTGTGCTGTTGCTGCTGGTCGCCACGGCCATGGTGTCGATGACGCCCATGAAGAACACAGTCATGTGGCAAGAATCGATGGGTGTGCAGGTGGCTTTGGCGGTGCTCAAAGGTCTGAAGCCAGTGCTGCCGCGTGATGTGGATCGGTATTTACCCGTCTGAAACGTCGTTGAAAACTTAGGAAAATTATGTGTGGAATTGTCGGGGTAGTGAGCCAGGCGCCGGTGAACCAGCTGATTTATGACGCGTTGTTGCTGTTGCAGCATCGCGGCCAGGACGCAGCCGGTATCGTCACGCAGCAGGAGCGCAAGTTTTTCATGCACAAGGCCAAGGGCATGGTGCGCGACGTGTTTCGCACCCGCAACATGCGTTCGCTGCCTGGCAATTGCGGCTTGGGTCAGGTGCGGTACCCGACAGCGGGCAATGCGTTCAGCGAAGAAGAGGCGCAGCCTTTTTATGTGAACGCGCCCTTTGGCATTGTGCTGGTGCACAACGGCAATCTGACCAACGCCCACGCGCTCAAGGCCGAGTTGTTCAATGCCGACCACCGGCACATCAACACCGACAGCGACTCTGAGGTGCTACTCAATGTGTTGGCGCACGAGATCGAAGCCACCACACGGGGCATGCCGCTGACACCGGGCGATGTTTTTGAGGCCGTGCGCAAGGTGCATCGCCGTATTCGGGGCTCATATGCGGTGATTGCCCTGATTGCCGGCCATGGTGTGCTGGCATTTCGTGACCCGCATGGCATTCGGCCCCTGTGCCTGGGGCGCACCGATGACA
>JAIFMR010000073.1 GCA_020048255.1 Rhodoferax sp.
TTGAATGAGCTCAAGGAACGCAATATCTGGATCATTGGCACCAGCGATGTGGCCCCCAGAACCTTGTACCAAGCCGATTTGACAGGCCCAGTGGCTTTGGTACTGGGTGCCGAGGGTGACGGCATGCGGTCGTTGACGGCCAAGACCTGTGATGAACTGGTGAGTATTCCGATGCGCGGCGCCGTCGAAAGTCTGAACGTGTCCGTAGCCAGTGGTGTTTGTTTGTATGAAGCCCTGCGCCAGCGCAGCTAGGCTGTTTTAACCCTTTGTTGGTCGATTGAAGAGAGGCAGCTTGCTATGAAATTGAGATCTATAGGTTTAGCTTTGACGGGGGTTGTGGCCCTGTTTCTTTTGCAAGCCTGTACGCAGGAACAGCAAAACAAGATCAGTCGGGACATCCAGAACTGGACCGGTACCAATGGTGTGCTGGAGTTTTATGCGGGTGACAAGGTGGTGCGCCGTTTCCTGAAAATTGACAAGTTGTCCACGGCCATGGGTACCCAGGACAGTCAACCACGTCCCTATCGTTATGGTTATGGCGTGATGGATGAAAACCTCAACTTTGTGGTCGACCCCAGCGAGAAAAAAGTGTACTTTGAGATCAGTGACTACGCCTCGAACTACCTGTTTTTTGAAAACCCGCACTGAACCGCTTTGGTTCATTTGACTGGTCCCTTAACGTTGCGCGATGGCTGAAACTACGTCGTCAAACGCTTGGTGAAGTGCTTGGTGCACAGTTTGAGCGCCTGACCATTGGCCTGCGGTAATCGCGGCTTCCAGTGGTGTGGTCAAGCCGGCCATGCGCTCAATGCCAATGTTGCCGCATGAACCCTTGAGCTCGTGAATCAGCGCCAAGGCCACGCTGGCGTCCTGCTGGTCCAGCGCCAGATCGAGCTTGGCCAAGAGTGCTTTTGTTGAGCTTTGGAACAGGTCCAGCAGTTGGGTAATGACCTCTGCGTCATCACCAAAATAGTCGTTCAGCAGATCAAAATCAATGACCAAGCCACCCGCCGTGGTGTGGCCAGACAGCGGTGCCGCATCAGCCGCTTCATCCCACGGTGCCAAGGGTGTGAAACCTGAAGGCGGTGGCTCCTTGGGTTCCAGCACCGGGGCACCCGCCCAGTTGGCCAAAAGGCTGGCCAGGGTTTCGGGGTTGATGGGTTTGCTCAGGTAGTCGTCCATCCCCACGGCCAGACAGCGTTCACGGTCACCTTGCATGGCATTGGCCGTCATGGCAATGATGGGCACTCTCGTCTGCCCCGCTGCTTGGGCCTGGCGAATGGCGGTCGTGGCCTCAAACCCATCCATTACCGGCATTTGGCAGTCCATCAGGACGGCCGCATAGGTCGGTTCTGCACCCTGGCTCGATTGGGCCACGGCGTCGACCGCCATTTGGCCGTTGTCCACAATGTGTAAGGCGTAACCCAGTTTGTTGATTTGCAGCTGGGCCACCCGCTGGTTGACCAGGTTGTCCTCGGCCAGCAAGATCAGGCGGCGGTTGTCCAGGCTGTTGTGCGGGTTGGCTGATGCCTGCGTGTCCTGCGGGCGCTGTTGCAGGATATGTTGGGTCATGGCGGGACCCATCAGGCATTCCAACAGTTGCGATTGGCGCACCGGTTTGACCAGATAAGCAGAAAATCCAGCGGCCAAGGCTTGGTTGCCCAGGCTGGGTTGGTCATGTGCTGTGAGCAAAATCAGCCGCGTGGCCGCAAAACGCGGGTCAGCACGCACTTGTTTGGCCAGCTCCAGACCGTTCATGCCCGGCATGACGTAGTCGATTAACGCAACCGAGTAGGGCGCACCGATGGCCAGCGCGTCTTCCAACAACTTGAGTGCCTCTTGGGCATTGCTGGCACCATCATTGACCATGTCCCAGGAGCCCAGATAGCGATGCAGCAACTTTCGGTCGTTGGCATGATCATCCACCACCAGTACCCGCAACGACGATGCGTGGGTGTTGCCGGTGCTGGGCGCGGCGGCATCCTCTGGCGCAAGGTGCGCGCCGCTGACCAGTGGCAAGGTGAACCAGAACGTGGAGCCGCTTCCCACCGTGCTGTCGATACCGATGCGCCCGCCCATCAATTCGACCAGGCGTTTGCAAATCGCCAATCCCAGACCGGTGCCACCATATTTGCGTGTTGTGGAGCTGTCGGCCTGGGTAAACGACTGGAACAGCTTGGCTTGGGTTTGTGGCGAAATGCCAATACCGGTGTCGCTCACTTCAAATCGCAGCATGGGTTCGCCGCCCTGGGTGATGGGCGTCGCGCTCACTTCAACACCCCCGGTTTCGGTGAACTTGATGCCGTTACCGATCATGTTGAGCAACACCTGGCGCAAGCGGGTCGGGTCGCCCATCAGGCGCGCGGGGAGCGTGGGGTCAATGAAACTGGTGAGCGTGAGTGACTTTTCACGGGCCCGGGCTTGCAGCAACTCCACCGTTCCTTCGACCACCTGGGCGGCTGAAAACTCGGTGATCTCGATCTCCAGCTTGCCAGCTTCAATTTTGGAGAAATCCAGAATGTCGTTGATGATGACCAGCAGTGCCTGTGCCGAGTCGCGCACGATGCCGGTGAAGTCGCGTTGCTCGGTGTCGAGTGCAGTGTCGAGCAATAAATCCGTCATGCCGATGATGCCGTTCATGGGCGTGCGAATCTCGTGGCTCATGGTCGACAAAAATTCAGACTTGAGTCGCGAGTTTTCCAGTGCCTGATCGCGGGCGTCCCGCAGCGCAGCTTCGGCCTGTTTGCGCAGGTCAATGTCAGAGACCAGCCCGATGTAGTGGCTGACGTGGTCGCCATCGGTGTGCACGGGTGAGAGGTGCAGCTCGGCGACATACGGGCTGCCGTCCTTGCGGCGGTGGTTCATTTCCAGCGTGATGCTCTCACCGCTGGCCATGGCTTGCTGAATTTGCAGAAGTTTGTGGGGGTCGACATGCGGCCCATACATGTGGGCGGCGCGCTGGCCCACGGCATCTTCAGCGGTGTAACCGGTGATGCGGCTAAAGCCGGCGTTGACATACTGAATCAAGGGCCCTTGTGGGTGCGGCACCGCGTCCATGATGTGAATGCCTTGATCGGTTTCCTCAATGGCCGACTCGATCAGCTTCATGCGGGTGCGGGTCTGGGTTTCTTCAGAAATATCACGTTTGATGGCAATAAAGTGGGCAATCTCACCATTTTCAAAAATCGGGGTGACGGTCATCTGCTCGGGGTAGATCTGGCCATTTTTTCGCCGGTTGTTGAGTTCGCCTTCCCACGGTTTGCCGCTGAGCAGGGTGTCCCACATCTGGGCGTAAAAAGCCTGATCTTGCAAGCCCGAGTTAAGCAGTCGGGTGGACTGACCCAGGGTCTCCTTCGCAGTGAATCCGGTGGTTTGGCAAAACGCCGGGTTGACGTACTCGATCATGCCTTCCCGACTGGTGATGACAATCATGTTGGCGGCAGCATCCAGTGCGGCCTGCTGAACACGAATTCTTGCCTGGGACTCGAGCCGCTCGGAGATGTCATGAAATGACAGCAAAGACCCGACCACTTCGCCTTTGAGCTTGAGCGGTTTGGAGCGGTACGACACTGGAATACAGCGCCCATCGTGGTGCACAAAGTGGTCTTCACCGTCGAGCGTGACGCCCTGTTGAAGCACGGCGATCAAAGGGCACTGCTCTTGCGGAAAAGACGCGCCGTCGGGGCGGCTGTGGTGAATGGCGGCATGGGACTGCAAGCCCGTGAGATCAGCGGCTTGCCAGCCCAAAATGCGCTCAGCTGCGGCGTTCACGTAAGTGATGATGCCCTGCAAGTCGGTGGTGTAAACGCCGTCACCCAAGGTGTCCAAAATGGTGGCGTTTTGCTCACGCTGGCTTTCGGTTTCGTCGCGTGCCCGACGTGTTTCTTGCAACGCGTCTGTCAACCGGCGCATGAACAACAGGGCCAAAGCCCCCCCCAGAACCACCACTAGCGCAATGAGTCCGGTTTCAATTTGCTTGAGCTGGGTGGTTTGTGCGGCCAGTTCGGCCTCCACGGCGCGCAGCCGCTGGTCACCCTCTAAAAACAGGCGGTTGGCGTTTTCGTTGAGGCGTTCAAACTGGGGAGGAATCTGCTTGAGCGCGACCACCACCTCTTCTTCCGTGGCCAAAAACGCGCGCCCATCGCCAATGTCTAGCGACTGCCAACGTTTGCTCAGCAATTGCAGCAAGGTACTGCTTCGGCTGCGAATTTGGGCCAGTTGCGGTTCGATTTCTATCAGCTCCAGCACCATGGTTTGCTGGCTCAAGTCCGGGCGGTAAGTCGCTTCCCGCGTAAGTTCGTCTTGGCCATCGATGTTGAGCCGCATCAGCCGGCGGCTGGTGCCACCGCTTTTGAGCACGTTCAAATCATGCTGTAGCTTGTCGAGATGGCTGTTGATAGCCTCGTTGATACGCGCAAACCCGGACTCGTTTTGCGTCACCGCCAGACGGTAAAAGTCCTTTTCCATCTCACGGATGCTGCGGACAATCTCCTCACCCACAAACAGCCTCGCGCGCTCGTTGTCGCCGCGCTGCTTGATGCCTGTTTCCAAGGACTCAAAGTAAGACCGCAGGCCAAAAATCAGCGCCAGGCACAGCAGACAAATCGCCGCCAGCCAGCTGAGTGACGACTTAAACGAGTTTGGCGCAGGTGACGTCACAGGAACCTGTCAGGTTAATGGCCGGCCGCTGTCTTGTTGTCCAGAAAACCGTACTTGCGAAAAACCCCTTGACCCTCTTCGCTGGCGGCCAGGGTCATGAAACCCTTGGCCAGGGCCGGGTTGGAGGCGCTCTTCAACATGATGAGCAGTAACGCCTGTGGCTTGGCGATTTTGGGGTCGATGCTGATGACTTCGAGCTTGCCGACGTTCTCGGGGAAAAACCCAGTGGCACGCCAGTTCATGGTCAGGTCAGCTTCCTCTTTTTTCATGGCGTTCATCAGGCTGCGTGAATCCGGCGACAAAAAAGCGCTTGCCCGAACCACCTTGGGATAAATCCCCAAGCCGTCCAGCACTTTTTTGGACTCTTGCCCCACACTGCCTGACTCTGCGTTACCCAGAATCACGGTCAGGTCCTTGCGCAGCATTTCGCGGGGGTCTGGTTGCACCTTTTTTGGGTTTCCTTTGAGCACCATGAGGGCCATCTGGTTGTAACCCACAGTGACAAAATCACCCAACAAACCTTCGCTCAGGTGTTTGTCACGGTAGGAGGGTTCACCGGGCAGGTACCAGTCGCCTACGCCACTTTTTTTGGCCGACTGGTACAGGTCTTCAGAGCCACCTTGAACAATCTTGACCTTGACCTTGGCGCGCTTTTCATACAGTTGGGCAATTTCGGTCATGGGTTTGACCATGGTGATGCCGCAGTACAGCAGCATCTCGGGCTCGGTGGACTCGGCTTGGGCGGTGCCCGTTGTCAAAAACAGCAAGACCAGCAGATGCAGAAAGAACTTTTGAATCATGTTGAAACCTCTAAAACGACATTGTCCCAAATGTTAGACCAGCCCGAACCAACCCAACAGGCCGCCGGCACCCAATAACCAAAGTAAATGCAATTGGGTGCGCCAAACCAGCACTGCGCTGAGGGCGGCCAACAGCCAAAGCGGCCAGTTCTCGGCTGTTGCACCCAAATTCATGGTCAGAATCCAGCCGGTGGCCATCAGCAAACCGACCACGACCGGAGCCATGCCCAGTTTGAAGGCCCGCACGGCACGCAACTCGCGGTTTTGGTGACCCCAGCGTGACGCTACAAAGGTCAGCGTGGTGCTGGGCAGCAAAATGCCCAGCATGGCGACGGTCATGCCCAGACATGCACTGCCCCAAGCTAATGCACTGTTCTGAACACCGCCCGCTGCATTCAGGCCCACGTTCCAGCCCAGCAGCGCCACAAACAGCACATTCGGGCCGGGGGCCGCCTGGCCTAGGGCGATGGCGGTGTTGAACTGGTGGTCCAGCAGCCAATGTTGTTCATCCACCAGGTAGCGGTGCATGTCAGGTACGGTACTGATGACTCCGCCAATGGCCAACAATGAAAGCGTCAAAAAGTGGCTTAGGAGGGCGATCCAGTCGGCGAAGTTCAGCGTGATGCTCATGACACGGACCCCTGTCGGGTTGCGCGCTTCAACAGGTGGTTGGCCCACAGGCCGGCGGTGCCGCCGAGTACCAGCAAAACCCAGATCAAGGGCACGCGTAACAAGGCAATAGCTATAAAGGTGAGAGCTACCAACGCAGCACACACAAGGGCGCCCATGACATTTTGCTTTAAAGCTGGCAGCAGCTTCAGGCCAGACGCTGCGATCATGCCGGCGGCCACCGCACCCATGCCGCGCAGGGCGGCTTGCAAGGACGCGGATTCGGCCATACCGGTGAACAGCCAGAAAAGCATCAGCACAATCAACAGCGGAAAGGTCAGCATGCCGGCCAGTGCCACCAGGCCACCGCGGACGCCAAAATAGCGGTCGCCCATCATCAGACACAAATTGACCACATTGGGTCCGGGTAGCACTTGCGCCACCGCCCAGTTCTCCAGGTATTGTTCGGTCGTGAGCCAGCGCCGCTTGTCCACCATTTCGCGCTGCACCACCGCCAGCACGCCGCCAAAACCCTGCAGCGCCAACCCGGTGAACGCCCAGAACAACGCGCGCAGTGAATCTGGCCGGGGTTGGGTGGTAGCAAGGGGGTCGACGGGGGGTGCAGTAGGCATGCAGTGTTCAAACAGGCAGTGTTGGCGGCTGGTGTATCAAACCGCTTGAAGCTGGCGGCAAACCCAGTTGATCACGCCGCGGTCCAGGCACATTTGCAAATGGCCCAGCCCCTCAAATTCTGTAACGTGAGCGCCAGGCAGCACTTGCTCACGCTGCGGGAAAACCACGTTGTCCTGCTGCGTCAGGGCCAAGTGCATGCGCGCACGCAGCGTGGGGTTCTCACTGGCAGCGAGCGACTGCAACCAGTCGCTGTGCCACATCATTTGCCGTGCGTTGGGTGTCAAGGCTGCTTCGGGTATGCGTGTGCCCTGATGCGGGGTGCCCAGCGTGACGATGCGCGCCACCTGATCCAAGCGCGTGGCACCCTGCGCCCGCAACCAGGCGCGTATCGCCAGCCCGCCCATGCTGTGCCCCACCAGCGCGAGCTGGCTGGAGTCGGTTTGCGCCAGCAACTGAGTCACGGCGCGCTCGATGACCGGGGCGTAGTCGTCGATCGAGGTAAACAGGGGTTCCAGATCGACCGCCAGCACGGGGTGCCCAGCTTGCCGCAGGGCAAGGGTCACATCGTCCCAAACCCGGTGGTTGCAGATAAAACCGTGCACCAGCAACACCGGCAGGCCCGCAGCATGGTGTCCGGCCGGGGCCGTTGCCAGCGGCAACTGCACGCCGTTGGTGCTATGCGGCCAGGGCTGACGCAGGATAAAGATGCGCACCGCTGCCTTGAACTCCCCGCCATAGGCCAGAAACCACGCTGACCAGCTGCCGCCCGAGCGTGACCGGACCATGGCGCTGGTGATCACCAGAAACTGGATCAGCAATGGAAGCAACAACGCGCCTGCAGCAACCCAAAGTAGCGCCAGTGGCCCTGCGCCGACTCGTGCCGCCTGTGTCGCGAAGTAGCTGCCCAGCAACGCCCCACAGGTCAGTTGAAAGAGGTAAATTCCGCGAAGAAGGCGAGCAAGCATGGCAAAGGTTTGGGGGGTGTAGCAGTCTGGCTCATGATTGTCCGCC
>JAIFMR010000089.1 GCA_020048255.1 Rhodoferax sp.
CGGCAAATACCTTGTAACGCAGACGCTGCACTTGCCGAATCTCATCCAGGTGCTTGGCCCACGAGACCACTAACGCGCCCCGCTCCGCTTGTGGTGCAGGGGCCCGATGAGTGGCTTGAACACGATCAGGGGGGCGATGAAATAAGCCTCTGGGCAGGGACAGTGGCGACAGTTCAAAAGTGGGGTTTGGCAGTTCTCTCATGGGGTTCTCCTTGTCTTTGATGCCCAATGATGGCCGCTCTGAATGACAGGGTTATGGCAATTTCATGGCATTTTGATGACATAGAAAACCGCTACTCTGATCAGTACATGGCCAGTGCTGCACCCGGTAGTCTGAAGCGCCCTGCCACTTCGCGCAAACTGCTGGCCTGATTGTGCAGGTTCTGCGCCGCAGCGGCTGACTCTTCAACAACAGCTGCGTTTTGTTGCGTCATCTGGTCGAGCTTGCTCACGGCCACATTGACGCTGGTCATGCTGCTGGCCTGTGCATGGCTGCCAACATGAATTTCACTGATGGCCAGATTCACATCACCGACGGCGCGAACTAACGTGTCCATGGTGCCTTGGGCTTGTTGGACTTTGGCTGTGCCTAGTTTGACCTTGTCCGCGGAGTGCCCGATCAGTGTCTTGATCTCCCGAGCGGCCACAGCAGATCGGTTTGCTAACTGGCGTACCTCGGCAGCGACTACGGCAAACCCTCGCCCTTGCTCACCAGCCCGTGCGGCTTCAACAGCCGCGTTCAAGGCCAAAATGTTGGTTTGAAAGGCAATGCTGTCTATAACACCGGTGATTTCCATGATTTGACTGGAGGAGTCACTGATATCCGTCATGGTTTGCATCACATCCAGCATGACGCCGCTGCCACTGGTAGCCTCTTGGTTCGCTAAATCGACGAGCGTCTTGGCCCGAGTCGCAGCATCGAGTGACACATGCATGGCCGCGCCAATCTCTTCAATTGACGCCGCTGTTTGCTGCAAAAAAGAGCTTGTCATCTCGGTCCGATTAGAAAGGTCCAAGTTTCCAGCAGCAATTTGCGTCGCACCCTCAGCAACTTTTTGGCTCGCCCCTTGGACCTCATACACCAGTCTGTGCAGTGATTGTTGCATGCCGCCTAAAGCCACGAGCAGTCGCCCAGCCTCATCCCGGTTATGCCCTTCTATGGGTGTCGTCAAATCCAGAGAAGCGACTTGGTTAGCGGTGTTGACCGCGAGTCCAATGGGACGGCTGATGCTACGCACCAACCAGATCGACAAGACCATGCCCAAAATCAGCGCACCGACGCTGAACAGAACCAAACCCCACCGGGCCGCCTGACTGAGATCACTGACTTCATTGGCAGACTCGTCAATCTTGACCCGCTGACTGTCACCGAGCTGCGTCACGGCCTCTTGCAACTCTTTGGCTGCAGGAGCGAACTGAGTTGTGGTGACTTTTTCAATGTTGGCCGTCAAGCCGCCATCGCGTGCGACGTTCAAGGCCTGCATCGCCACCACAAACTGCGCGTTGGCCAACTTCACACGGTTAAAAATAACGCTGTCGTCGGACGAACTGAGCAAGTTTTCTAACTTTTGAAGCAAGGCACTGATCTGCTGTGTTGTGTTCGCAATTTCAGGTGTCAAGGCATCTCCAACCTGCGGCTCAGAGCTCAGCGCAAGAGCCTTAGAACGCGCCACATTGACAAGAATATGGCGATGCAACTCACCAGTGAGTCGCTCCGTCAACATGACTTGTTCAACCATGTTTCCGGTTCGCGCTGAAACCTTGTGAAGCGACCAAAATCCGAGAGTGGACCCGAGAAGCGCCACCGCGAGGACCACTGAAAAAACGATGGAAATACGACGAGCGAACGAACCAGACGCTAGGTGTCTGCCCGCTGAATCTGCTTGTGGCATTGAGGGCTACACTTTCTAAATATCGAACCCTCTAGGGCCGAGGGGCATTGAAACATCAGGGATTACCCTAGCCATTTTTAGTGAAATGTGTGACAAATTGATGACAGTCGGTGACTGCAACCAGTCTCGAACCTGGCATGCCACCCACATGCCATCGTCCAGAGGAATATCGTGACCGGCGCTGGGGTGTAGATGCAAGGCGCAGTGCAGTGCCGTGCCAAGGTTTTGGAGCATGCCACCGACACCAGTTGATCTTGTTCGCTGGCCAGAAGCAGGGTCGGCGTCATGGGTCGGTCAGTCGAGGCGCGAAATCGGGCGGCGGCCAGCAATTGACGCAGCGCATTGAGTCGGGCTACTGGGCGATCACGATGCAGTTGTAGCCACAGCGCCAACGCCGACTCGCTTGGACGCTGGCTGGTGAGCCGCATCACCGTGCGCTCCCACTGCTCGGCGTTACCCCCCAACATGACCAGCTTCAACAGCGCACAGTAGTTGGCTGGTCTCAGACGTTGGTAAAACGGGTTGAACGGACGCATGCTGGTATTGATCAACACCTGGGCTGCAAGCTCTTCGGGATAAGTGTGTGACCACGCCACTGCCACCATGGCCCCGAGGGACATAGCCAGCACATGGTATGGCGGCTGGATATGGCGCTGTTCGAGTTGGTGACGGCAATGCTCCATCAGGTCAGCGACCCGGCTGGGACTGTCCTCAACGTTTAACAAGCCACTACCTGGCAGGTCCAGGGCAAGCACGGAATGGCCCAGCAGTACCTGCTGAAATTGCCCTGGGAAGTCACCCCAGTGGCGGCTTTCGCGCGTCAGCCCGCGTAAAAAAATCCAGCGGGTCATGGGTGTCAATACCAATCTTGTAACGCCTGCGCGTGGTGATGCGCCCGGGTTTCAGGGCTGGGAAGCCACAGGCGATGGCCACACGCAGCACGGGACAAAAAGTCCAGCAACAACTGGTGTTGACGCAGCACGCGCTGTTGACGGTGCTCAATCAGCGGATTGAAGATGCCATGCCGCGAGAACAACCCAGCACAGGATTGCAAATACAGGTGGTCCCACAGGTCACCATGCGCCAGATACTGCAGGCTTTGCGGCTCAATCACGTAGCGGTGGTGATTGTTGGACTGCACAAAGATATTTTTGAGTGCCTGCATTTCGGCAAGGTGGGCAATCGGTGCGCGCTTGTGGGCATAGGGAAACCAGATGCGGTCCCGGCTGCCAAAGCCGGAATGGCAGTCGACCGACACGCTGAAATCACGCTGCAGCAGCTCGGCGGTCACCACGTCACACACCGCCTGACTTTCAACTTCCATCCCCCGGCCCTTCGCACCGCGGTACCACGGCAGACCCGAACTCAAACGCTGTCCTCCCACCAAAAAGGGCACGGGCTCATTGGCATCCACCGGCGCATTGCGCATCAGATCCACACCGTGCGGATTGGCACGCGTACCCAAGGCCATCCCGCCGGGGTTGACGATCGGCATCAAGACCAGACGCACCGATTCGAGCTGCCGGTGCAGCGTGCTGTCCCACTGCAAACGCATGACCAAGCTATGTAAAAAAGCGATGACGACTTCGGCACCAATGCGTTCCAGGCCGTGCACACCACCAAAATAACCTACCCCAGGAACATCGGGTGATGGATTGCCCAAGGTGATCACGTGGACCGGATAGCTGCCGCCTGTTGGCAGGCTGACCTCGCAAGCGACGCGGGACTGCAGCCACCCCGCACCCAACTCCATGATGCGCTCCAGGGCTTCTAGCTCAGGCAACTTGGGTGCTGTCACTGGAACCTTGAGCACTTGAGAGAAAAAGCGATCCACATGACCGCAAAGCATACGGGTGACCCGCCCGCCCAAGCAAGCGCCCTCTGCATGGGCGTTGTCATTTGGCACTGACACAACCGTGTCATTTTTGTGGGCTAGCCTGCGGCCAGCACAAACCACCGATTAAGGTTTTACACATGTTCTTCAAGGTCAATTTCTTCAGAATTCTGTCAATTCCTGCCTGTCTGGTCTGGGGCGTTCTGGAGCTGATTGCGCTGCAGCGTGCACGCCTATGGAATCGAAGAGCTGGCCTGTTTGACTGATGTCTTCCAATCGACCGAGACATGGCATCAGCTTGATTTTTTACTCTTGATTTGTCGGTGCTCAAAGTGTTTCAGAGCGACATAGGTTGCCACACCAATCAAACCAGCACCCAGCGTAAACGCGCCATAGGCCAAGGGCCAGGGCAGGCCCTGCGTCATCATGGAAAACTCGGACATTCCGCCCATGCCAGCCAAAATATTGATGGGCATGAACACCACGCCAAACACGGTCAGCTGGTTGATGCGCCGATTCTGGTTGATGTTAATAAAACCGATGGTGGCATCCATCAAAAAGTTGATCTTGTCGAACAAAAACGAAGTGTGGCTGTTCAGGGATTCAATGTTGCGCAAGATCTGTTTTGCATCGTCAAACTGACTCGGTGACAGCGTCTTGCTGCGCATCAAAAAATTGATGGCTCGCTGCGTGTCCAGAATATTGCCGCGAATGCGACCATTGAGATCTTCCTCTTCCGCAACGTCACCCAGAATGGCCGCCGCCTCCTTGTCACTGATGGCTTCACTCAGCACTTGGCGCCCGACCTTGCCCAGCGTGGTGTAAATGTCTTCCAGCGAGTCGGCAGAGTATTCAACATCAGCGCCGTAGAGATCCAGCAGCACATCGGTGCAGTCTGTCACGTAACCGACCTGGGTGCGCGCGCGCCGCCGCTGCAAGCGAAATACCGGCAGCTCTTCATTTCGAAGCGAAAACAAGATTCCCTTGTGCAAAATAAATGCCACCGGAACGCTGCGCGAATCGCCCTCGCGATCGAGCAAAAAATTGGAATGCAGGTGGATGTCGCCGTCCTCATCAATGTGATGACGGGTGCTGGCCTCCAGATCGGTCACCTCACCCGGGTCCACCAGATCAAGCCCAAAATGGGTACCTACATAGGTTCGCTCCGCTTTGGTTGCACCCAGCAGGTCGATCCAGATAGGGTGAATGTTTTCAAAATCTTTTCGACCTTCGATGGGGATTTGCTTCAACCTGCCGTCCACCAGTTCAAACGCATTCATCTGACTCTCGTCGAAGGCGGGTTCACGGTTTCCGACCAAAAGTTCTCGGCGTTGATCTGACACCTCCCACAGCACATCGTTTTCTTTGCCTTTCGGCAGCTGCTGCCAGAGCAACTTGGCGTCGTCCATGGGTAAAAGTTCAATAATGCTGCCGATCTCCGCTGCCGGCAATTGAACCAAGACATTGTGCAACTCGGCGAAATGTTGCCGTTGCACCAAGGTTTCGACAATTTCCTGTCTGGGCATGTTCTGGCTGTGCACCATGCCCTCGATGCGCTTTTGTTTTTTGAGTAACTCCGCTACTTTTTCCAGAGACATAAGTGGGCGCTACGCGGATTCACATTCCCGTTGCAGGCAGGTTTTGATAAATTGCCGATATGAAAGATTCCAGTCCGTGGGCTCAAAACGGCACGGCTCAACAGCCCGCTGGGCCTCTAGCTCACGCTGCAACTGAAGGGTCAATGCATCGTCGTATCCAAGACGGTTTTGCAGTTTTTGATAAAGCCGTTCAAGCTCGTTTAATCGCCTCGACATGGGTGCTCCTAGCGTCGGTAAGGTAAGTTATGGTAACCATCTGTCAGGGTCCAAATGGCTGAGAAATTGATCCGAATGCTGATCAACATCAAATTCAGGGCGACTATTTTCCACATTGACATATATTTGTCACACGATTGACATGAATATTTCATATGCAAGACATATTACAAAAATTGAGTTTTAAACGTTCCCATAAATTGGTTTATAAAATATTGATAAATTCAATGTAAACGGTATATACTATTTATACCTTTCAACTCGTATGAGGACGATTCATGGCTACCAAAACCACCGCTGCAGCTCCCGCAAAGCCCGCTACAGTCGCCAAACCCCAGGCCAGCAAACCTGCAGTCAAAAAAGCGACTGTGGCTGCCAAAACCAAGCCTGTAGCCCAAAAGCCGGCCAAGCCGGTGACACCTAAGGTCGCGGTCCCCAAAGCGGCACTACCCAAAGTCGAACCCATCAAGTTCAAAAAACCCAAGCTTGTTCGCGATAGTTTCACCATTCCCAAAGACGAATATGCCGTGATTGACAGCCTGAAACTGCGCGCAGGCAAATTAGGGCAATCTGTCAAGAAAAGCGAGTTATTACGTGCAGGTATCAAAGCCATTGCTTCCATGAGTGATATTCAATTCAAGGCGGCGCTCAGCAACGTCCCAACCCTGAAAACCGGTCGCCCTAAAGACGTCAAATAAGGTCAGGGCTGATCACCGTCAGCAGGGAGGTGCGCCACTGGGCATCGGGTTCATGGCCTTTGATGCGTGAGCGCAGCCACCACACGGCGCCTTTTCGGATATCGCAAGCCTGCTCGTTCAGGCCTAGCAGACGGGCAGCAATTTGCCCCAGCATGGGTTGATGCCCCACCAGCAACACCGCACCTTTGTGCGCGGGCCCGGTGTCAGCTGACCATTTGAGCAAGTCCAGCACTTCGTCGGCCGAGCTTGCCGGCACCAGTTCGTCGCGCATCTTGAACTTGCGCCCCAGGGCTTTGGCCGTTTGCTCGGTGCGGCGCGCGGGGCTGACCAGCACACGAGTGCTTTGAGGCAATTGCCGGTCCAGCCAAGCGGCTACGCGTGCGGCTTGGCCTTCACCCTTGTGCGTGAGTGCACGCGACAGGTCGTCACAGCCGGGCAAGGCGTCGTGCGCCTGGGCATGCCGCCACAGAATCAGATCCATGAGCACTGCTTCACGCTTTGGCGGTGTACATGGCCATCAACTTGGCCTGCGCACTCAAGCTGGGTTTGGGCTTGACAGTGGTCGCCCTGCTCTTGACGGGTTGCACCTGGGTGTAATGGCCATCAGCATGCATGGTCCACGCATCCACATGATCGGCCAGGTACATCTGCAGGCACTCGTTCACAATGCGCTGGCGCAAGACGACGTCTTCCACGGGCCAAGCCAGTTCCACGCGACGCAGCATGTTGCGGTTCATCCAGTCGGCGCTGGACAAATACAGCTCCTCGACGGTTCCTGTGACAAAGTAAAACACCCGGGAGTGCTCCAAGAAACGTCCGATGACGGAACGCACACGAATATTGTCCGTGAAGCCCGGGCGTTGCGCCGGGAGCATGCAGGCCCCGCGCACAATTAAATCTATAGCAACACCCGCTTGTCCTGCCTGGACCAGGGCCTCAATCAGCTTCTCATCGGTCAGGCTGTTCATCTTCAGGATGATGCGGGATGCCACACCCTTGGCGGCGGCAGCGGCGGTTTTTTCAACCAAGTCAATCAGGCTGCGTTGCAAATGAAATGGCGCCATGATCAACTTGCTCAGGCGCGGGATCCGGCTTTGATTGGCAAGCAAACCAAACACCGCCTCCATGTCAAGGGTGAGCTTGGGGTTGCTGGTGAGGTAGCTTAAATCGGTGTACAGCCGGGCGGTCTTGGGGTTGTAGTTGCCGGTTGACAAATGCGCGTAGCGGCGAATCACCCGCCCCTCGCGGCGCGACACCAGCAGCATCTTGGCGTGTGTTTTCAAACCGACCACACCGTAAACCACTTGCGCACCGATGTATTCCAGCTTTTCGGCCCAATGAATGTTGGCTTCTTCGTCAAAGCGGGCTTTGAGCTCCACCACCACCGTGACCTCTTTGCCGCGCTGCACCGCTTGGTGCAGCAACTCCATCAGCACAGAATCGGAGCCGGTGCGGTAAATGGTTTGCTTGATGGCCAGCACATCGGGGTCGAAGACGGCTTCACGCAAAAAGGCCAGCACACCGTCAAAACTCTCATAGGGCTGGTGGATGAGCACATCACCCGCCTGCAGCTGTTCAAAAATCGGAATGTTGGTGGACAGTTGATTTGGGAAGCTGGCCTCATAGCGCGGAAACAGCCACTTGGGCTGGTCCACCAGGTCAATCAGCTGGTTCAGGCGCACCAGGTTCACCGGGCCGTGCACCCGGTACAAGGCCGAGGCCGGCAGCTCAAATTGCCGCAGCAGCAAGTCGGCCAAGGTCTCGGCACACCCGGCTGACACCTCGAGCCGGACTGCCTGGCCGTAGTTGCGATGCACCAAACCCTGACGCAGCGCCGTGCGCAGGTTTTTCACGTCTTCTTCGTCGACCGACAAGTCCGAGTGGCGGGTGACGCGAAACTGCGAAAACTGCCCCACCGAGCGCCCCGGAAACAGGTCTTTCAGGTGCGACCGAATCACGCTGGAGATGGACACAAACAGCGTCCGCTTGCCCGAGAGCTTGTCAGGCATGCGAATAAACCGCGGCAAACTGCGGGGCACTTTGACAATGGCAATCTCGTTCTCGCGGCCAAAGGCATCGTGGCCGGACAACTGGACGATGAAGTTCAGCGACTTGTTGGCGACTTGGGGAAACGGATGCGACGGATCCAACCCCACCGGCAACAACAAGGGCCTCACCTCGCGCTCAAAAAAGGACCTGACCCAACGCTGCTGCGCCAAGGTGCGCTCGCCGTGGCCAACTACGCGTATGCCCTCTTTGGCAAACGCCGGCATCAGCACGTCGTTGTACAAGGCATATTGCTCATCGACCAGGTTGTGAGCCACTTTGCTCAATGACTCTTGGGCTTGGGCATCAATCGCATCCAATGCCGCTTTGGGCTTGGCCAAGCTGGTGTACAGGGCCGCGCGCACCTCAAAAAATTCATCCAGGTTGGATGACACGATGCACAGGTAACGCAGGCGCTCCAGCAGCGGCACATCCGGGCGCTTGGCCCAATGCAGCACGCGGGCGTTGAAGGCCAGCAAGCAGACGTCCCGGTCCAGCAGGGTCAGGGCTGCAGGCTTGGGGGCTGTTTTGTCTTTGGGGGAAATAGTCGCAGTCATGCTGGCACCTGTCAGAAGTAGTCACGAGTGTGACGGTTTTTTGTGTCAATCTGGTGACAACAATACATCTCCATCATGCCCATGTTCAGGCTACCCGGCAACTACTTGCGTCTTATTACTTCCGTATTACGGCACCGGCGTGAGCTTGGCCACACTCAGGGCCAGCCACTTGACTCCGTGCCTTGGAAAGTTAATTTGTGCGCGGGCGTCATCGCCCACGCCTTCCAGCGTTTGCACCGTGCCCTCACCAAACTTGGCATGAAACAGCTTTTGGCCAACCTTGAACGTGTGGCCACTGGCCTCCTGGCGCTGTGGCACCACGGCAGCAGAGAATTTGGAGTAATCAGTATCAAATGTGCCTCTAGCCCCCGTCGGATATGCGCTCATAGCTCCTGAATGAGAAGCAAACTTGGCCTGCTTGGGCGTGATCCACTTCAGCGCTTCTTCGGGCAACTCTTCAAAAAACCGGCTTTTCAAGTTGTAACGCGTCTGGCCGTGCAGCATGCGGGTTTGGGAATGGCTCAGGTACAGGCGGGATCTAGCGCGGGTGATGGCCACGTACATCAGGCGACGCTCTTCCTCCAGGCCATCGCGATCGTTCATCGAGTTTTCGTGCGGAAACAGGCCCTCCTCCATACCGGTGATGAACACACAGTCAAACTCCAGGCCCTTGCTGGCGTGCACGGTCATGAGCTGGATGGCGTCCTGCCCGGCCTGGGCCTGGTTGTCACCGGCTTCCAGCGCTGCGTGGGTCAAAAAGGCAGCCAGCGGCGACAGGGTTTCGCCGGTATCGGCATCCGGCGCGGGCAGATCCAGCACGGGCTGGCTCATGTCCAGACCCTGGGAAACCGGTGATTGGGTTAGGGCGTTGCCGAGTTCGTCGACCGGCAAAGCCACCGCATCGCGGCCAAAGCCCTCCATACTGACAAAACTCTCGGCCGCGTTGACCAACTCCTCCAGGTTTTCTACCCGGTCCGCGCCCTCGCGGTCGGCCTTGTAGTGGGTGATCAGGCCACTGTGGTCCAGCGTGGCCGACATGATCTCGCGCAGACTCAAACCCTGGGTTTGCTCGCGCAACACGTCAATACCCGCCAGAAACGCGCCAATGTTGGTGCCGGCCTTACCACCCAGACCACTCACTGCGTCACTCAAGGCGCAACCGGTGGCGCGGGCCAGATCTTGCAATTGCTCCAGACTGCGGGCACCAATGCCCCGCGGCGGAAAGTTCACCGCGCGCATGAAGCTGGTGTCGTCACGCGGGTTTTCCAGCAAACGCAAATAGGCCAACGCATTCTTGATTTCAGCACGCTCGAAAAAGCGCAGGCCGCCGTAAACCTTGTAGGGCATGCCGGCATTGAACAGCGCGGTCTCAATGACCCGGCTTTGGGCATTGGAGCGGTACAGCACGGCAATTTCCTTGCGATCATGGCCTTCGCGGACCAGCTGCTTCATCTCATCGACCATCCAGTTGGCCTCGGTAAAGTCGCTGCTGGCCTCAAACACCCGCACGGGCTCGCCCGGGCCTTGAGCGGTACGCAGATTTTTGCCCAGACGCTTGCTGTTGTGGCTGATCAAGGCATTGGCGCTGTCCAGAATGTTGCTGCCGCTGCGGTAGTTTTC
>JAIFMR010000019.1 GCA_020048255.1 Rhodoferax sp.
TTGTTTGCCTTGGGTGGGGGTGTCGTGGGCGACATGACCGGTTTCGCCGCAGCCAGCTACATGCGCGGCGTGCCATTTGTACAGGTGCCGACCACGTTGTTGGCGCAGGTCGACTCATCAGTGGGCGGCAAGACCGCTATCAATCACCCGCTGGGCAAGAACATGATTGGTGCGTTTTACCAGCCGCTCAAAGTGGTGTGTGATTTGGATACGCTGCAAACCTTGCCGCAGCGGGAGCTCAGTGCCGGTTTGGCCGAAGTCATCAAGTACGGCCCGATTGCCGACATGAATTTTTTAGCGTGGATTGAGGCCCATCTTGACGCGATCCTGGCGCGTGAACCGGTGGCGCTGGCGCAAATCGTCAAACGCAGCTGCGAAATCAAGGCCTGGGTGGTCGGGCAAGACGAACGCGAGTCGGGCGTGCGTGCCATTTTGAATTTTGGGCACACATTTGGTCATGCCATTGAGGCGGGTCTGGGCTTTGGAAAGTGGCTGCATGGCGAGGCAGTGGGCTGCGGCATGGTCATGGCCGCACAGTTGTCAGCGCGACTGGGTTTGGTGGATGCGTTTTTTGTCAATCGGCTCACCCAACTGATTGCCAAGGCAGGTTTGCCCATCAAGGCGCCGGTGCTGCCTGGGCCAGACAACGCCGGTCGGTACATTGAACTGATGCGTGTGGATAAAAAGGCCGAGGCCGGGGAAATCAAGTTCGTGTTGATTGACCAACCCGGCCGGGCCATCGTGCGCAGCGCGCCGGACGCGGTGGTGCGACAAGTGATTGATGCATGTTCGGGTAAAGAGCTCACTTAAATATAGCTTTCTTCGCTTGTACCGTAAGGGCTAGAGGCTAATTTAGCATATGAAAAGTTTGCTCGCTCCGTACGCCTGTGACCCTGACAAGTCACAAGGTCGTCGCTTTGCCCAAGCGCCTGCCCCCACGCGCACCGAGTACCAGCGCGATCGCGACCGCATTGTGCACAGCACCGCATTTCGCCGCCTAGTCTACAAAACCCAGGTCTTTTTGAACCATGAAGGCGATCTGTTTCGCACCCGTTTGACACATTCTCTGGAAGTTGCCCAATTGGGGCGCTCGATGGCACGGTCACTTCATCTGAATGAAGATTTGGTAGAGGCCATCGCGCTCGCACATGATCTGGGTCACACCCCGTTCGGTCATGCCGGGCAAGATGCGTTGAACGACTGCATGCGCCCATTTGGTGGGTTCGAGCACAACCTGCAAAGTCTGCGGGTGGTGGATCACCTCGAGGAGCGCTACCCAGAGTTTGACGGCTTGAACCTGACGTTTGAAACGCGCGAGGGCATCTTGAAGCATTGTTCGCGACGTCACGCCGAACAGCTTGAAATGGACGAGCCTAACGGGGTCGGGCGACGGTTTTTGGTGCACCAGCAACCCAGTCTGGAGGCACAGTTGTGTAATCTGGCCGATGAAATTGCTTATAACGCACATGACATTGATGACGGTGTGCGGTCCGGGCTCATCACGCTCGCTCAGTTGCAGGACGTGGCCTTGTTCGACGACCATCTGCAACAAACGCTGGCCGATCATCCGCGCCTGCAGGACAAGCACCAAGGGCGCCGCCTGTTATATGAGTCGATTCGTCGCATGCTCAGCAGTCAAGTCTATGACGTCATCACGGCAACCGATGTAGCGTTGGCGGAGGCGGCCCCGGCAGATGTTGAAGCAGTCAGACAAGGTGTGCCATTGGTGTGGTTTGGTGAAGCCATGCGCGTCAAGTCCGGCGCGTTAAAGTCTTTTTTGCTGCAATGGCTTTACCGCCACCCGCAGGTCATGCAGACCACGGGGCAGGCTAAGCAGGTGGTGCGAGATTTGTTTGCCGTGTATGTCGGTGCGCCACCAGAAATGCCCGAGAGTCACCAGCGCCGGATCGAGCAGGGGCCACAGCGTGCATCGGAAGCCGACACCGACTTCGTCACATTCAAGTCACGGGTGGTAGCCGACTACATTGCCGGCATGACGGACCGCTTTGCCGCCAAAGAGCACCAGCGCTTGACCGGCTTGTCTTTTTTGTCTGAAGGAAATGCATGACCTCGCCTGATCTTGAAATCACAGACACCGTCGCCTGGCTGGAGCGTGCCGTGATTGGCCTGAACCTGTGTCCGTTTGCCAAAGGTGTTCATGTCAAGGGTCAGGTGCACTACGCCGTCAGCCGCGCGACGACGCCACAAGACTTGCTGGAAGATTTGGTCCGTGAGCTAAAAGATCTTGTAGCCCTTACAGCTAATGAGCGGGACACTACGCTATTTATAGTGCCTTGCTGTCTGCAAGACTTTCTGGATTTCAATGATTTCTTGGCTGAGGCTGATCGGGCGCTAGAGCAGCTTGATCTGGAGGGCGTTTTACAGATTGCCTCTTTGCATCCGCAGTACCAGTTTGCTGGGACGGATGTGGATGACATCACCAATTACACCAACCGCTCGCCGTACCCCACATTGCACCTGTTGCGCGAAGACAGCATTGATCGGGCCGTGGCCGCGTTCCCCAACCCTGAGGCCATTTTTGAGACCAATATGCGGACCCTGCAAGATCTGGGGTTGGCAGGGTGGGCTGCGCTCAACGTCGGGCCGTCGCAGGATACCGCCGCAGTCGTGGCATCATCCCAGCATGACCTCGACAAAATATGAAGCCCAGAACACCTCGCGTGCTGGCCAGCGTGCATCCGCTCGGCCGGCAAAGCGTGCAGGCACAGCCGCAGCCGCCGCGCCGCATCCACTGGCCAATGAAATTCGTCCTGGCCAGTCGCTTGAGTTGCTCAAAGAATTGCACATTCTGACCCGCGAGGGCAAGCTCAATCAGGACTCGCGCCGCAAACTCAAGCAGGTTTATCACCTGGTGCAATTCATTGAAAAGTTGTTGCTGGAGTTGCCACAAGAGCCCGGTATCACCTTGGCAGATCATGGTGCTGGTAAATCGTATTTGGGTTTCATTTTGTATGACCTGTTGTTTAAGCAACAAGTACGCGGTCACATCTACGGCATTGAAACCCGACCCGAACTGGTGGAAAAGTCGCGCCAATTGGCTGCGCATCTGGGCTTTGACCGCATGTCCTTCTTGAACCTGTCTGTCGCCCAGTCGGCACATTCAGACCAGTTGCCGGATCGCATTGACGTGGTCACGGCGCTGCACGCTTGTGACACAGCTACGGACGATGCCATTGCTTTCGGCTTGGAAAAACAAGCCCGTTTCATGGTACTGGTCCCGTGCTGCCAGGCCGAAGTGGCGCGGGTCCTGAGTCAGCACAAAGCCTTGTCTCTGGCGCGCACGCCGCTATCAGAATTGTGGCGGCACCCTTTGCACACGCGCGAGATGGGTAGCCAGATCACCAATGTGTTGCGCTGCTTGTATCTGGAAGCGTGTGGTTATCAGGTCACCGTGACCGAGCTGGTGGGCTGGGAGCACAGCATGAAAAATGAACTTATTGTGGCGCGTTACACCGGTCGCCCCAAGCTTGCTGCGGCGCAGCGACTGGGTGACTTGTTGCGTGAGTTTGGTTTGACATCCCTGCTTCATACGCGCTTTACACGCTTGGCTGACAATGCCGAAAATTCTGGGCTACTTCAGGAGCATGGCGCGCAGGGCACTTCCTGAGCAGACTGTGCTCAAAGCACCAGGTATTTACATTCAAGGAGGTTTTTATGCGTCGAATTTTGTGGGCCAGTCTATCGGTGGTGGTGGCTTTGACTTTGGGTGCCTGTGCCAGTAGCAGCCCGGACGTGATTCAGCGCGGTGATGCGCAGCGCCTGTCCAAGGTCGAAGATGGCGTGGTGTTGACTGTACGCCCCGTGGTGGTGGATGGCAGTCAAAGTGGCATTGGGGCGGCCGTGGGGGGCGTCACCGGCGCAGTGGCGGGCGCCACTCGCGGCGGTTCCACCGCAGAGAGCAATGTGATTGGTTTGCTGGTGGGGGTAGCAGGTGC
The DNA here is from genome assembly GCA_020048255.1 of Rhodoferax sp. Taxonomy (GTDB): domain Bacteria; phylum Pseudomonadota; class Gammaproteobacteria; order Burkholderiales; family Burkholderiaceae_C; genus Rhodoferax. The sequence goes on from JAIFMR010000019.1 coordinate 3,957, forward strand.
TGCAGCGGGCAATGCCATCGAGCGCATGGCCACGCGTGAGGAAGCCACTGAATTGCTGATTCAACTCAAAGGTGGCGAGCGCCGCGCCGTTGTTCAAGCCAATGGCGGTGAAGTCTTGGTGCCCGGTGACGCTGTTATCTTGATCACAACCGGTGGCAAGGTGCGGGTAGCCAAAGCCCCCAAATAATTGGGGTCAGATTCCAATTATTTTCTGTTAGCACCATGGCGCGCCTGCCTCGTCTGGCTTTGCCGGGTTACCCGCACCACATGATTCAGCGCGGTAACAACCGCGCAGCCATTGTCGCGACACCGGCCGACTATCGGTTTTTCCTCGACTTGCTGGGCGATGCCGCGCAGCAGTTTGATGTGGCGATTCATGCCTATGTGCTGATGAGCAACCATTTTCATTTGTTGGCCACCCCCCAAACGGTCGATGGCTTGCCCAAAATGATGCAAGCGGTGGGGCGCACCTATGTGCGCTATTTCAATCGTGTGCAGCAGCGCACCGGCACCTTGTGGGAAGGGCGTTACAAGTCCACCGTGATTCAGACCGACCGCTATTTGATGGCGTGTATGGCCTACATTGATCTCAATCCAGTGCGTGCCGGCTTGGTGAGTACGCCCCAAGATTACCCGTGGTCTAGCCACTTGCACTATTTGGGCTTGCGCGCCGACCGTTTGATCACGCCGCATGCACTGGTTTGGGAATTGGGTAACACCCCTTTTGCCCGCGAAGCGGCTTACGCCGAAATGGTGCGAAGTGGCCTCAACTCGGTGCAACAAGCTGCGTTGACACAAGCCACCTTGCGGGGCTGGGCTCTGGGTGAGCCGGATTTTGTGGCAGATTTGCAAAAACGAACCGAGCGCCGTGTGGCCAAAACCCGCGCTGGGCGGCCACTCTCTCGGCCAATTTAAATAGAAAAAAACCAATGAATGCTTGCCGTAAAAGTGATTTCTGCTATCAATAATGATATGTCCCCAATTTAATTTTATAAAAGTTAAAAGTAAATTAATTGGAATCTGACCCCAATTATTTTGTTTGGCACCTTTGTTGCAATGCGGTAAAGTTCATGCATCTGACACTTTTTTAGGAGCGCACCCATGACGACGGCTGCCGAGATCGAGCATCTCCAAAACAACGGTTTGTATTCTTCCGCTGCAGAGCACGACGCCTGTGGCGTTGGTTTTGTTGCGCACATCAAAGGTGTCAAGTCACATGACATTGTTAAAAATGCGCTGAAGATTCTTGAAAATCTGGACCATCGGGGTGCTGTTGGTGCAGACAAACTCATGGGCGATGGCGCGGGTATCTTGATCCAACTGCCCGATGCGCTGTACCGTGAAGAAATGGCTGCGCAGGGCGTGACCTTGCCGCCACCGGGTGAGTACGGCGTGGGCATGGTCTTTTTGCCCAAGGAACACGCGTCGCGCCTGGCCTGCGAGCAAGAGCTTGAGCGTGCCGTCAAGGCCGAGGGCCAGGTGTTGCTGGGTTGGCGCGATGTGCCGGTCAACCGTGACATGCCGATGTCGCCCAATGTCCGAAAAAAAGAGCCCATCCTGCGTCAGATTTTTATTGGCCGCGGCAACGATGTGATCGTGCAGGATGCACTCGAGCGCAAGCTCTATGTGATCCGCAAATGTGCCAGCAAACACATCATGGCGCTGCGCCTGAAGCACAGCAAAGAGTATTACGTGCCCAGCATGAGCAGCCGCACGGTCATTTACAAAGGCTTGCTGCTGGCCGACCAGGTTGGCACCTATTACAGCGACTTGCGTGACCCGCGCTGCGTCTCGGCCCTGGGCCTGGTGCACCAGCGTTTTTCCACCAACACCTTCCCCGAGTGGCCGCTGGCTCACCCCTACCGCTATGTGGCGCACAACGGTGAGATCAACACCGTCAAGGGCAACTACAACTGGATGAAAGCGCGCGAAGGCGTGATGAGCTCCCCGGTGTTGGGTGCCGACCTGCAAAAGCTCTACCCCATCAGCTTTGCCAACCAGTCAGATACAGCCACCTTTGACAATTGTCTGGAACTGCTGACCATGGCCGGTTACCCCATCAGCCAAGCCGTGATGATGATGATTCCCGAACCCTGGGAGCAGCACACCATGATGGACGAGCGTCGCCGCGCGTTCTACGAATACCACGCCGCCATGCTGGAACCCTGGGATGGCCCGGCCAGCATTGTGTTTACCGATGGCCGCCAGATTGGCGCCACGCTGGACCGCAACGGCCTGCGCCCGTCGCGTTATTGCATCACCGACGACGACCTGGTGGTCATGGCGTCGGAGTCGGGCGTGTTGCCTTTCCCCGAGAACAAAATCGTTCGCAAATGGCGCCTGCAGCCTGGCAAGATGTTCATGATCGACCTGGAGCAAGGTCGCATGGTCGAGGACGAAGAGCTCAAGTCCAGCCTGGCCAACAGCAAGCCCTACAAGCAGTGGATCGAGAACCTGCGCATTCGCCTCAGCGACGTGCGTGGTGGTGGCGAGCCTGCCAGTGCGTCCGAGTCCGAGGGCACGCTGCTGGACCGCCAGCAAGCTTTTGGCTTTACCCAGGAAGATCTCAAGTTCTTGATTGCCCCCATGGCCGCCAATGGCGAAGAAGCCCTGGGCTCCATGGGCAATGACAGTCCCTTGGCGGTGCTAAGCGACAAAAACAAGCCGCTTTACAACTACTTCAAGCAGTTGTTCGCCCAGGTCACCAACCCGCCGATTGACCCGATTCGCGAAGCCATTGTGATGAGTTTGGTGTCCTTCATCGGCCCCAAACCCAATTTGCTGGACATCAACCAGGTCAATCCGCCGCTGCGCCTCGAGGTGAGCCAGCCGGTGCTGGACTTTGCCGACATGGCCAAGCTGCGTGACATTGCCGCGCACACTCAGGGCAAGTTCCGCAGCTACACGCTCAACATCACTTATCCGCTGGACTGGGGCCGCGAAGGGGTTGAGGCCAAGCTGGCGTCGCTTTGTGCCGAAGCGGTCGATGCCATCAAGGGCGGTCACAACATTTTGATCATCAGTGACCGGGCCATGAACGCCACGCAGGTCGCCATTCCGGCTCTGCTGGCCCTGAGCGCGATTCACCAGCACCTGGTGCGTGAAGGCTTGCGCACCACCGCGGGCTTGGTGGTGGAGACCGGCTCGGCCCGCGAGGTGCACCATTTCGGGGTGCTGGCCGGTTACGGCGCCGAAGCCGTTCACCCCTATTTGGCCATGGAAACCCTGGCCAGCATCTGCAAGGACCTGCCCGGCGACCTCAGTGCCGACAAGGCCATTTACAACTATGTCAAGGCGGTGGGTAAGGGCTTGTCCAAGATCATGTCCAAGATGGGTGTCTCCACCTACATGAGTTATTGCGGCGCCCAGTTGTTCGAAGTCATTGGCCTGTCCACAGTGACGGTCAACAAATACTTCACTGGCACCCCGAGCCGTGTCGAGGGCATCGGTGTCTTTGAGATTGCTGAAGAAGCCATCCGCATGCACCAGGCCGCCTTCAGTGCCGACCCGGTGCTGGCCAACCGGCTGGACGCCGGTGGCGAATACGCCTGGCGCGCCCGCGGCGAAGAACATATGTGGACCCCTGACGCGATTGCCAAGTTGCAGCACAGCACGCGCGCCAACAACTGGAACACCTACAAGGAATACGCCCAGATCGTCAACGACCAGAGCAAGCGCCACATGACGCTGCGCGGATTGTTCGAATTTAAGATTGATCCTGCCAAGGCCATTCCGCT
>JAIFMR010000009.1 GCA_020048255.1 Rhodoferax sp.
CGAAGTTTTGACGCCATCGTGCTCGATCCGCCCAAATTTGCCCCGACCGTGGCACATGCTGAGCGCGCTGCGCGGGCTTACAAGGACATCAATCGGCTTGCCTTCAAGCTGCTGGAACCGGGTGGCGTGCTGTTCACCTACAGCTGCTCGGGCGGTATCAGTGCCGACCTGTTTCACAAAATTGTGGCTTCGGCCGGCTGCGACGCGGGGGTGGACGGTTACATTCATGAACGCATGGGCGGCGCGCCCGACCATCCGATGACCATCCATTTTCCTGAAGGTGAGTACCTCAAAGGGCTTGTGGTCATGCGTAAGCCGGCGTAAAACTGATCGTCGTTACACTCGCTGCCTTCTTACACGTCTGCATCATGTCGCTCATTCCCGCCACCATCCTCACCGGTTTCCTCGGCTCCGGCAAAACCACGCTCTTGAAACGCGTGTTGTCCGAGGCCCATGGCCAGAAAATCGCCATCATTGAAAACGAGTTTGGTGAGGAAAACATCGACAACGAGATTCTGGTGACCGACTCCAAAGAGCAGATCATTCAGATGAGCAATGGCTGCATCTGTTGCACCATCCGTGAAGACCTGCGCGAAGCCTTGCAGCTGCTGGCCGCCAAGAAGCGCCAGGGCTTGCTGGACTTTGACCGGGTCGTCATCGAGACCACCGGCGTGGCCGACCCTGGGCCGGTGGCGCAAACGTTTTTCATGGATGACGAGATTGCCGAGAGTTATTTGCTGGACTCCATCTTGACGCTGGTGGACGCCAAGCACGCCAATCAGCAGCTCGACGACCGTCAGGAGGCGCGTCGCCAGGTGGGTTTTGCGGACCAGATATTCATCAGCAAGACCGACCTGGTTTCTAAAGAGGAAACCGACGACCTGATGCACCGCCTGAAGCACATGAACCCGCGTGCGCCGCAAAAAGCCGTGCATTTTGGTGAAGTGGCGCTGTCAGAGGTGTTTGACCTGCGTGGTTTTAACCTCAATACCAAGCTTGATATTGATCCGGATTTTTTGAAAGAAGACGATCACGATCACGGCCATGACCATGCGGGTCATGACCACGCGCCCGGCGAGGCTTGCAACCATCCGTCGCACCAGCATGGTCACCACCATGCGCACGACGACGATGTGAAAAGCTTTGTGTTCCGCTCAGATCGTGCCTTTGACCCGGCCAAGCTTGAAGATTTTCTGGGTGCCATCGTCAATATTTATGGCCCTCGTATGTTGCGCTACAAAGGCGTCTTGTACATGCAAGGCACGGATCGCAAGGTGATTTTTCAGGGCGTGCACCAGCTGATGGGCAGCGACCTGGGGCCGGCTTGGGCCAAGGATGAGAAGCCATGCAGCAAGATGGTGTTTATCGGCATTGATCTGCCTCAAGACATCTTTTTGCAGGGCATGGAGAAGAGCCTTGTTTGAGTTCGCTTTTTAAGCCAGGAAGTGCTGACCAATGTTTGTCTCGCTTTTGCAACTGATGGGATTCGCCACGGGTAAACCGGTACACTCGCGCGCCGAGGAAACAGCCGGACCCGGTCCAACCCCGCCCCAAGGCGCCAAAGCCAAACAGCTGCAGGTGTCCGCCCCAGCATCACCAGTCCAGGAAAAACCTGCCAGGAGGTCGTCAGTGAAAGCGCCAGTCGTGAAACCGAAAGCCAAAGCCACCGAAGTGCGCTTAAGTGCCAAGCCTGCTGTGGCTGGCAAAGCCGTCAAGGCCGCTCCACCTGCCAAACCTGCTGCCAAGACAACGGCCAAAGCAGCGGCAAAACCAGCAAACAAGGCGCCTGCCAAGCCGGTAGCTCAAGCGCTGGCCAAAGCGGCTGTCAAATCCGCGGCGAAACCCGTTGCCAAAGTGGCCCCTCCACCTGCTGTCAAGCCCGCCGTCAAAGCGGCAAGCAAAACCCCGCCCGTAGTGGCCAAGGCCAAACTCGGCAAAGCCGTTTTGTCGGTTGCTGCTGTGCCAGCAACCCAGCCCGTCCCCCCTATGACTAAAAAGAAGCCCGAACCTGTGACGACTACTGTGCCTACTGAATCTGTGACCAAAGCTGCCAAATCTGTCAAAGCGGCGCCCGTGGTTGAATCCACGCCCGTGGCCAAACCGGCCCCTGTGCCTCCTCCCATGACGCCGCTGGGTGTTCCCGTGCGTTCTGGCCGTCCATCTTCGCGCCTGGCGCAGTTGACCGTGCCTTCGATGGCGCAGTCGGTGGCTTCCACCGCCGCCAAGGCCAGCTTCACCCAGATGACGACAACTCAGCCCATCGTCTCGCCCCTGGCCTCATCGGTCAAGAGAGACCCCAAGCTGGCCGGCAACTGGAAGAAAAAGCCCGTCGCCGAGTTAACCGACGCGGAAGTCATTGCCATGTCGGACAACGACTACATGAACGACACACAAATGGCGTTTTTCCGCCTCAAGCTGGTGGCACTGAAGAACGACATCTTGAGCAACGCCGGTGAAACCACTGAACATTTGCGTGAAGATACTGTGGTGGTGCCTGATCCGGCCGACCGGGCCACCATTGAAGAAGAGCACGCACTGGAACTGCGCACCCGCGACCGCGAGCGAAAACTACTGAAGAAAATCGAGCAGTCCATCAATCGCATTGATGCGGGTGACTATGGCTATTGCGACGAGACTGGCGAGCCGATTGGCGTGGGACGCTTGTTAGCACGTCCTACTGCGACCTTGTCACTTGAGGCGCAGCAGCGGCGTGAGCTCAAACAAAAGATGTTTGGTGACTGATTTGCGCATGGGTGAGGCGTAGCAAGAATCCAGCTGTATGGCAACCAAAGAAAGTCCCCCTACGGGCCTGCTGGCCAAAATGGCCAGTTTTGTCCGCAGCCCGTCCGCCGAACCCGCGCCGCAGGACAAGAATGACTTTCCTGAGGGGGGTGAAAGCGGCAAGCAGGCTTTCAAGCGCATGATTGAACGCAAAGCGCACAACGACTCCATCCGCAACAGGGAATTCAGCCAACTTCGCAAATTGCGCCAGGTATCACCGGCCGTGGCCACGCAAATGGTGGCCAGAGACTCTTTTTTTCAGGACAGCTCAGGCTATTCTGTGACCGAGGAGCGGGCCACGACGCTGAAGAAAATAGACGAAATCGAAGCGCAAATGTCCAAGCAGTGGTGGAAAGGGCGCCCAGGCGGCACACCAGCCACATCGCCAGAGCCGAACACCGCCAAAGCCACCAAGGGGGCAACGGCAGGGGGGCCGGCCGCGAAGTCGCCCGGCGTGGCAGACCGTCCTTCCACGGTGTCGGAGTCCCAGCTGGAGACCTGCAATACCTTTGCCGCGACGCTGCCCTCAGATTTGTTTGAGGGCGCGGATGACGTCCCGACGCAGTTGGACGCAGACATGACTTCTGTGCAGGAGGTTGCCAAAAAGCCAGCGGTGCCTGCCTCGGTCCCCAGTGCATCGCGCAGCGGCTTTGAGTCCACCGGGAACAGTGCCTTTTCGGTGTCCAAGATGGTGTCCATCGACATGGGTCAAAACCTGTCTGACCCCACGCTGGAAGAAGCAGCCATTCGCTTTGCCAACAGCGACGATCGGGGCGCAGAGTCGGTTTTGATGACGGCGCTGCAGTCCCAGGCCGGAGTGACTGAATCAGCCGAAGCCTGGACGGCTGCTCTGCTGGACCTTTACCGAGGAACCGGGCAGCGGGCCAGTTTCGAGCGCTTGGTGCAGAGCCAGGCGCTTGAGTCGAATCTGCCTGCACCGGTTTGGTTTTCCACGCCAGAAGCCTTGGGCTTGATGGAGACCCCGGTGGGGCCGATTCCCGAACCCAAACCGACCGTGGCCTTACAAGAGTTTTGGCAGTGCCCCGCCGAATTGGACATGGAAGCCGTGCGGCAGTTGCATGACTACGCGCGTGCGCAGACCGGATCTTGCAGATTGGATTGGCGTCTGTTGAGAAGCATCCAGGCCGATGCCGGACAAGCTTTGGCTGAGTTGTTTGCTCATTGGTGCGACCAGTCTTTGGCGTTGCAGTTCAAAGGTGTAGAGGTTTTGGGTGACGTGCTGCGCACCCATACGCCTATGGGGGTCAGCCAGGTTGCGCCGTTTTGGTGGCAGCTGCGCATGACGCTCTGGCGGATACAGGGGTCGCAAGAGAATTTCGACCTGGTTGCCATGGATTTTTGTATTACTTACGAAGTGTCGCCCCCGGCTTGGCAGGCGACCCGCTGCCAGTACGATAACGTGCAGGAAACCCGCTGGGCCGATGCCGATACCGACGCTGCTGCGCCGCAGGGTGACACGGCAAGCCAGGCGTTGTCAGACCGAGCTGCATTCCCTGATGCGCGCTATGCTGATCTGTTTGGCGAGGTGCTGGGCACCGCGGCCGACAAGCTGCAACCGCTTCAAGCCGTCACCCAAGCGGGTCAAGACATCATCGTCAACTGCGATTACCTGATCCGGGTGGATTTTTCCGCGGCAGGAAACATCTTGAACTGGGTCGCCACCGCCCAAGCGGCAGGCCATCAGATCGAGTTGCGTCATGTGCCTCGGCTGGTTGCCGCATTTTTCAATTTGATTGGTATCAACGAGCACGCGCGGGTGACTTTGCGGCTCAACTAGGAAGCGTTTGAGCCTTATGGAACAATTTCATGGAACCACCATCATCAGTGTGCGTCGTCAGACGCCGCAAGGGGTGCAGGTGGCCATCGGGGGCGATGGGCAGGTGACGCTGGGGAGCATCGTCGTCAAGGGCACAGCGCGTAAAGTGCGCAAGCTTTATCACGGCAAGGTATTGGCCGGTTTTGCCGGCGCTACCGCCGATGCCTTCACCTTGTTTGAGCGGTTTGAAGCCAAGCTGGAGAAGCATCAGGGGCATCTGGTGCGTGCGGCTATTGAACTCACCAAGGACTGGCGCACCGACCGGGTTTTGCGCCGCCTGGAAGCCATGCTGGCGGTCGCTGACAGCTCGGCGTCCTTGATCATCACGGGCAATGGTGATGTGCTGGAGCCCGAAAATGGCATTGTGGCCATTGGCTCGGGTGGCGCTTACGCCCAGGCTGCCGCCATCGCGCTGCTCAACCATACCGAGCTGTCCGCTGCAGAGATGGTTAAAAAGTCGCTGGAAATTGCGGGTGAGATCTGCATCTACACCAACATGAACCACACCATCGAGAGCCTCTAAATCTGTCGGGGTAGATCCGGGGTCGCACGAAGTGAACTTGGCTCTGTCCCCCTCTTGTCGTCGGATGTCTCTCCCTTCCAACATTTTGAAATCATGTCATCGCTCACTCCCCAACAAATCGTCGCCGAACTCGATAAACACATCGTCGGCCAACAACAAGCCAAGCGCGCCGTGGCCATTGCCCTGCGCAACCGCTGGCGCAGGCAGCAGGTGGACACTGACCTGCGCGGCGAGATCACACCCAAAAACATTCTGATGATCGGCCCCACAGGGGTGGGTAAAACCGAAATCGCCCGACGGCTGGCGCGGCTGGCCGATGCACCGTTCATCAAGGTCGAGGCCACCAAATTCACCGAGGTGGGTTATGTGGGCAAGGATGTGGACGCCATCATCCGTGATCTGGCCGATGTGGCGGTCAAGCAAACTCGCTTGGCTGAGACGCAAAAGGTCCGGGTGCGGGCCGAAGATGCCGCCGAAGACCGGGTTCTGGACATCCTGATTCCCATGCCACGACCCGAGTTTGGGGTGATGCAAGACAAGGAGCCTGAGAGCGCCGCGCGTCAGACCTTTCGCAAGAAATTGCGGGAAGGGCAACTCAACGACCGGGAAATTGATGTCGACGTCGCACAGACTGCGCCGCAACTGGAGATCATGGGGCCGGCCGGCATGGAAGAGATGACCGAGCAACTGCGCGGCATGTTCGGGCAACTCAATCAGAACAAGAAACAGACCCGCAAGCTGAAGATTGGCGAGGCACTCAAGTTGTTGGCCGATGAGGAAGCTGCCAAACTTGTCAACGATGACGAGATCAAGACCCAGGCCTTGCAGATGCTGGAGCAGAACGGCATTGTGTTCATCGATGAGATCGACAAGGTCACGTCGCGCTCGGAGGGCAGTGGTGCCGAAGTGTCGCGTCAGGGCGTGCAGCGCGACTTGTTGCCTCTGGTAGAGGGGACCTCGGTGTCGACCAAATATGGCACAGTCAAGACCGACCACATCCTGTTCATTGCTTCCGGAGCTTTTCATTTGAGCAAGCCCAGTGATTTGATTCCCGAGTTGCAGGGCCGTTTCCCGATTCGGGTCGAGCTACAGTCCTTGTCGGTGGAAGACTTTGTGGCCATCCTGACGCAGACCCATGCCTCGCTGGTGAAGCAATACCAGGCCTTGCTGGCCACCGAGCAGGTCACGGTGGTGTTTTCTGACGAAGGCATCACCCGCTTGGCGCAAATTGCTTTTGATGTCAATGAACGTACCGAAAACATTGGCGCGCGCCGGTTGTCCACCGTGATGGAGCGCCTGCTTGACGATGTCAGTTTCAATGCCAGCAACTTGAGCGGCCAGACCGTGCAGGTTGACGCTGCTTATGTGGAGTCTCGCTTGGCCGAGCTCAGCAAGAACGAAGATTTGAGCCGTTATATTTTGTGAATGGGGGCATCTGCCCCCGTTTTTTTGTTTCTTCACTTCACCCACCCAACCATCATGCAAACCAAGCACCTCCCTTCTCGCGCTCCTGTGTCCCTCTTTCGTCGTCTGGGGGTAGGCCTTGCGCTTGGCGTGGCCCTGTGGGGTGGCATGGCCACTGCACAGGCCCAGGAATTTCGTGCCAGCCGGGTGGGCTTTGTCAAACTGGACCGTATCCTCAAAGAATCGGTACCCGCCAAACTCATCCAGACCAAACTGGAGCGGGAGTTTTCAACGCGTCAAAAAGACATTGCCGCCCAGGACGCGACCTTCAAGGCCGATGTGACCAAGTTTCAGACCGATTCCCCGGTGTTGGCCGAGGCTGCGCGCCTGGAGCGCCAGAAGAAGTTGGTGGAGCAAGAGCGTGAGTTGCAGCGCGTGCACCGTTCCTTTCAAGAGGACCTGAATCGGCGCAAAAACGAAGAGCTGCAAAAGTTGATGGCCAGCACCAGTCGGGTGGTCCAGCAACTGGCCGCCACGAACAAACTGGACTTTGTTTTGCAGGAGGCCATTTACGCCGACCCGAAAAACGACCTGACCGACAAGGCGCTCAAAATGCTGGAGTCTTCTGCCGGCCAGTAAATCTGGTGCCAGATTACCGGTTTTGTTGAAGCATCACTTTCAGAGCCTGCTCTAAGTGCTTCATTTAGAACGATTTTCGGCATTTATTTGCCTTATGAGTCGCGTCTAAGTCCTTGATTTCATTGTAAAAAATTGTTGCAAACCGGTTTGCGGGGCACGCTTTTGCTGATACAGTGCAAAAAAGTGCAATTTTGTGGTGAAAAGTGCCTTTTGTCGGTTCTTTTCAACCCAATCCATCAAGCAAGGTTTACAACAAGTGTTTCAAGGGGCTTCCTCATTGAGTCTGGATGCGAAAGGTCGGCTGTCAGTGCCGACCCGGCATCGTGACGTCCTGAGTGCCACCGCTGCCGGACAGCTGACCATCACCAAGCATCCGCACGGCTGCTTGATGGTGTTTGCACGACCGGAGTGGGAGAAGTTCCGGGACCGTATTGCCTCCTTGCCCATGTCAGCCCAATGGTGGAAGCGCATTTTTCTGGGCAACGC
>JAIFMR010000136.1 GCA_020048255.1 Rhodoferax sp.
GCGGCTTTTGCGAAGGCGACTGGTTTGACGTTGGACCTCACTGGCAAAGGTCTGGGACTGCGAAGTAACCGCTATTCCATGTTGGTCAAAGATGGCAAAGTGGTGACGTTGAATATTGAAGGACCCGGGAAATTTGAAGTCAGCGACGCGCAAACCTTGCTAGCCCAGGTCAAAAGCTAGACCTTGAGCACTGCGCAAGGCCAGCCGATGGAGCGAGTCTTGCGCAGCGTTACTGGCTGAACCGCGCTAGGCCGCCCACCGAACCAACACCCAAATCAGTGCGGCACAGGCCAGCAATATAGCAAAGGCCTTCAACCGGTCGCCTCGTCCATCCTGAGACGGGGTTGCCAAAAAATCAAGTGTCTTGTCACCGTGGATCATTGGTTTGACCAGATTTTCTTTTTTCTTGGAAAAGTAAAAACCAATCGCTGTGAGATGGAGCGCCACGAGGGCCAGCAGAGCGAGCTTGCCGATTTCCTTGTGATAAAAAGTCGCATTGCCGACCCAGGCAGATGCTACAAACTTCGACAAGGGACCGGCTGCGGCAATCTCATCGTCGCTAAGCAGGCCAGAGCCCACCTGCAACAGAAGAAAAAACAGCAGGGCAAAGACGGACAGCGCCCCCAGTGGGTTATGCCCCACTGAGTGACTGGCAGGCGATCGCCCTTGAAGGCACTGTGTCACCTCACGGGGGGTGTAGAGGAATGAGGAAAAACGGGACCAATAGCCGCCCACAAACCCCCAGGCGAATCGGAACAGCAGCAAGGCCAAAACACTGTAGCCCAGCCGGAAATGCCAGTCCATAGCCGCCCCACCCAATTGGGCTGTGACCACCAGGCCCACGACCAAGCCCACAAGAGCCCAGTGAAACAGTCGGGTGGGTGCGTCCCATACGCGAACAACAAATGACATAGATCCCCTTAGGTTAGGCACCACGAGCAGAGATTTCAAAATCTACCTAAACTCCTGCATCGGTTCCTTGTAAGTTTAACTTTGACAGAAATCTTATGAAAAATATCTCTACATTCATCCTGGCAGCTGCGGTTGTCAGCTTCGCTGTACCCGCTTCAGCTCAATTCGCCAAACCCGAAGATGCGGTCAAATACCGCAAAAATGCGCTCTTTGTCATGCAACAAAACTTTGGCCGTGTCGCGGCCATGGCCGGTGGCAAGGCGCCCTTTGATGCCAAGGTGGCTGCTGAGAGTGCTGCTGTGGCCGACTATGTTGGCAAGCTGCCATGGGTCGGTTTTGCCCCAGGCACTGACAAGGGCGACACCAAGGCGAAGGCTGAAATCTGGACAGACAAAGCCAAGTTTGACGAATACGCCAACAAGATGCAGGCCGAGATGACCAAACTCGCCGCCGCTGCCAAGACCGGTAACCTGGACAGCATCAAAGTCGCCGTGAACGCCACTGGTGGAACCTGCAAATCCTGCCACGACGATTTCCGCGCCAAGTAATCGCAGTGCCCGCCGCGTGCGGGTGATGTGGCACTCGGAGTGACCGCCGGTTAATATGCAGTCCATGTCAAAACTGCAGGTGGTCACCATGAATCGACGTTGTTTCAATCGGCTCTCGACAGCTTGTCTTGTCGGAAGTCCGTTCTTATTTCACCAGGGCTTGGGTCATGCTTTGATCTTGAGTGATTTGTCCAACGCGCAGGCCTCGCAGGGGCTCAAGGTGGCGCTTGAAAATGGCGCCCGCGCAGCTGTTGCGTCACTGGGACGGCCCAATGGTTTTCTGGGCAATGACAAGGTTCGCATTCCATTGCCAGGCTACCTTGAAGAGGCGGCCAAGTTGTTGCGCAAGCTGGGCCAAGGCGCCAGAGTCGACGAATTGGTTGCTGCTATGAATGGTGCAGCAGAAGAGGCTGTGCCGCTGGCCAGCGACCTGCTGGTTGGCGCTGTCAAGTCGATGAATGTTCAGGACGCCAAAAAGATACTGAATGGCGGTGACACGGCCATTACCCAGTTTTTCGCCGACAAGACCCGAGTTCCTCTTGGGGACAAGTTTTTGCCGCTGGTCAAGAAGACCACCGCCAAGGCCAACTTGGCCGAAAAATATAACCAGATAGCCGCCAAGGCCTCGGCCATGGGCTTGGTCAAAGGTGACCAAGTCAGCATCGAGCGCTATGTCACGGGGAAAACCCTGGATGGTCTGTACCTCATGATTGGTGAGGAGGAAAAGAAGATCCGTCAAGACCCGGTGGGAACGGGCAGTGCTATTTTGAAGAAAGTATTTGGATCCTTGAGATAGCACTGCTTGACGCCGACCCGCAACGTCTGTCAACGCCGCTCCTACTTTTTGGGATTGAAGTCCATATCCAAAGTGATAATCGGCACCAGAACGGTTTGCTACTTACAAGAACTCTCGTGACATTGGCCCCATGGACGCATCAGTCTCCCTATGAATAATGGCATCTTCATCATTGCGCATGCACCTCTGGCCAGCGCCTTGAGACAGTGTGTGCTGCACGTCTTTCCGGATGCTGCCGACTCGATGGCCGTCTTTGATGTTCAGCCCAACATACCCTCGGACGAAACTGCGGTGGCAGCCAGAATGACGATGGCGCTGTTGAACAAGCGAAAAACACTGGTGCTGACCGATTTGTTTGGTGCAACACCCTGCAATGTGGCCCAGAAGCTGGTGGACGGCGTGAACTCGCGCCTGATCGCGGGGGTGAATCTGCCCATGTTGTTGCGCGCAGTCACCTACCGGCATGAATCGCTCGATGCACAGGTCGCCCGCGCTTTGGCTGGCGGGACGCAGGGCGTCATGCAGGTCGCCGTCACCGCACCCCAAAATCAAAACCGAAAACCCCATGATCAAAACGACCACGACCATCAGCAATAAGCTCGGCCTGCATGCCCGTGCCTCGGCCAAGTTAACCAAACTGGCTGGCAGTTTTCCATGCGAAGTCTGGATGGCCCGCGGTGAGCGTCGTGTCAATGCCAAAAGCATCATGGGTGTGATGATGCTGGCCGCCGGCTTGGGCGCCCAGGTCGATATTGAAACCAGTGGCGAGCGCGAGCAAGAGGCCATGGACGCCTTGCTCCATCTGATCAATGACAAGTTCGGAGAAGGCGAGTGACCTTTTCCATCCATGGCTTGCCTGTGGCCCGAGGCATCGCCATTGGGCGTGCGGTACTGGTCGCATCGAGCCGTCTGGATGTGGCTCATTACTTTATTGAGCCGTCCCAGGTCGCCTCTGAAATCAACCGTGTGCGCGATGGTCGCAACGCGGTGGTCGACGAAATACATCGCCTGCAAGTCAGCATCGCCCACATGGGCCCCAAGGAGGCGCCGCATGAGATGGCTGCCTTGCTGGAGGTGCACTTGATGCTGTTGCAGGACGAGGCCTTGGCTATGGGTGTCAAGCACTGGATCAAAGACCGCCTTTACAACGCCGAATGGGCCCTCACCAGCCAGCTCGAAGTGTTGGCGCGCCAGTTTGACGAAATGGAAGATGACTACTTGCGCGAGCGCAAGGCCGATCTGGAGCAAATCACCGAACGGGTGTTGCGGGCCATGCGGGGCGTGTCCTCCCCGCTGATTCAACCATTGGGGCGCATAGGTCGCAAACCCTCGCAACAAGACTTGCTGCTCGACGACACCATTGATGTGCCGCTGATTCTGGTGGCCCACGATTTGTCGCCAGCCGACATGCTGCAATTCAAACAAAGCGTGTTTGCCGGCTTCATCACCGATGTGGGCGGCAAAACATCGCACACGGCGATCGTGGCGCGCAGTCTGGATATTCCGGCTGTCGTCGGTGCCCGACTCAGCAGTCAACTGATTCGCCAGGACGACTGGGTCATCATCGATGGTGACGCCGGTGTGGTGGTGGTGGACCCATCCGCCATCATCCTGGCCGAGTATGGCTTCAAGCAGCGCCAGGGGGAACTGGCCCGCGGCCGGCTGGCGCGCCTGCTGCACACTCCCTCCGTGACCATGGACGGTCAAAAAATCGAGCTATTAGCCAACATTGAGATGCCTGACGACGCCGCCAGCGCCATCAACGCCGGTGCCGTGGGGGTGGGCCTGTTTCGCAGCGAGTTTTTGTTCATGGGCCGCCACGGGAAGCTGCCCAACGAGGAAGAGCAATACCTGGCCTATCGGCGCGCCGTCGAAGGCATGCAGGGCCTGCCAGTAACCATTCGCACCGTGGATGTGGGGGCCGACAAGCCACTCGATGATTCCCCGCGCGATGCCGCGCACCTGAACCCGGCTCTCGGCTTGCGCGCCATCCGCTGGAGCCTGGCCGATCCTGCCATGTTCTTGACGCAACTGCGTGCCATGTTGCGCGCTGCGGCTCACGGGCAGGTCCATATTTTGATTCCGATGCTGGTTCATGCCAGTGAAATCCGCCAGACCATGGCCTTGGTCGACCACGCACGGGTGCAACTGGACAACCGAGGTCTGGCGTACGGCCCGGTCAAGGTGGGCGCCATGATCGAGATCCCGGCAGCGGCGCTGACACTCAAGGTGTTCCTGAAATACTTTGACTTCCTCTCCATTGGCACCAATGACCTGATCCAGTACACGCTGGCCATTGACCGTGCTGATGAATCGGTGGCGCATCTTTATGACCCCATGCATCCCGCTGTGCTGCGCTTGGTGGCCAATACCATTGCTGAGGGGCACGCGCAGGGCAAGCTGGTGAGTGTCTGCGGTGAAATGGCCGGTGACGTGGCTTTCACCAAGCTGCTGCTGGGCATGGGGCTGCGCAGCTTCTCCATGCATCCGGCCCAAATTCTGGCGGTCAAGCAAGAAATACTGCGGTCGGACACCGTCAAGCTGGCCACTTGGGCAGCGCAGGTCCTGGCGGACGACGAACCCAGCAAACGGATCGCTAAAGCAAGCTGAAGATCAGCGGGATCAGCAGCGACGCCAAAACCACTTGTAGCCCCAGCGCCAGTCCGGCGTAGGCGCCTGCATCGGCATTGACTTGCAGGGCACGCGCGGCCCCAATGCCGTGTGCTGCGGTACCCAGGGCAAATCCGCGCACGGTCCAGCCTGAGGGCTCGGTTGAAATGTGAAGCCAGCCAAACAGCGCTTTGCCACTCAGAGCGCCGATCATGCCGGTGACCACCGCAAAAACTGCTGCCAGCGCCGGAATGCCGCCAATCTTGTCGGCAATACCCATGGCCACAGGGGCGGTCACCGATTTGGGGGCCAGCGACAGCATCACGTCATGCGGCAAGCCCACCAGCCAGGCCAGTGCCAGAGCCGAACCACTGGCCGCTGCACCACCCACGATGGCGGTGACCAGCAGCGCACGCCAGCGTTGCCGCAACTCGGCTCGCCGCTCCCACAGGGGCCAGGCCAGCGCCACCACGGCCGGCCCCAGCAAGAAATGGATGAACTGGGCGCCTGAGAAAAAAGTAGGGTAGTCCACGCCCGTGACGGTGAGCAGGCTGGCCAGCGTCACCACCGACCATAACACCGGATTGGCCCATGCAGCCTGGCGAAGGCCCAGGTACGCGGCATGCGCCATCACATAGACCACCAATGTGGCTGTCAAGCCAAACAGCGGTGTGGCAGACAGGTAAACCCAAAGCTCAACAAACTTAGGCATCGCTGGGCTTCTGAAAATAACGCAGCGTCAGCGCGGTGACGGCCAGTCCGATCCAGGTCGACAACACAATCACCAACAGCATGCGCACGCCGTATTGATTGAGCAAGCCCAGGTGGGTCATCACCCCTACACCCACAGGCACAAACAGCAAGGACAGGTGCGAAAGCAAAAATCGGGCACACGCCGCCACCGGTTCGCGCACTGGCGCCCAGCGCAGCGCCAACAGCAGCAGCAACATACCAATCACCGGCCCTGGAAAAGGCAGTGCCAAGCCGCGCGACAGCAGCTCACCCAATGACTGCATGGCCAAAAGCCAGGCTAGCCCCCGTAATCCTTGCATATTGCGCTATTAAAAACGAGGCAAATCGGGGTGTTTTATCTGCCCGCCACGCACCAGCATCTTGCCGTATTCGGCGCAGCGGTGCAGCGTCGGAATGACCTTGCCTGGGTTCAGCAAGCCTTGCGGGTCAAAGGCCCGCTTGACGCCAAACATCTGTTCGTTTTCGGCGGCACTGAACTGCACACACATGCTGTTGAGCTTCTCAATGCCCACGCCGTGCTCGCCGGTGACGGTGCCGCCCATGGCCACGCTGGTCTCCAAAATGTCGGCGCCAAACAGCTCACACCGGTGCAATTGGTCGGGGTCGTTGGCATCAAACAAAATCAAGGGGTGCAGGTTGCCATCGCCGGCATGGAACACATTGGCGCAGCGCAATTGGTACTTTTTCTCCATCTCGGCGATCGCCAGCAAGATGTCAGCCACGCGCTTGCGCGGAATGGTGCTGTCCATGCACATGTAGTCCGGGCTGATGCGCCCACTGGCCGGGAACGCGTTTTTGCGGCCGCTCCAGAACTTCAGGCGCTCCGTCTCGCTTTGGCTCACAGCAATTTTTGTCGCGCCAGCCGCCATCAGGACGGCGCTCATGCGGCCGATTTCTTCTTCCACTTCTTCCGGCGTGCCATCACTCTCACACAACAAAATGGCCTCGGCCGTGAGATCGTAGCCAGCGTGCACAAAATCTTCCACCGCAGCCGTCATGGGCTTGTCCATCATTTCCAGCCCGGCAGGAATGATGCCGGCGGCAATCACGGCAGCAACGGCTTCGCCGGCTTTGCGCAAATCGTCAAAGCTGGCCATGATGCAACGCGCCAACTGCGGTTTGGGGATCAGTTTGACCGTGACTTCCGTGGCAATGGCCAACATGCCCTCCGAGCCAATCACCACGCTGAGCAGGTCGTAGCCAGGTGCATCCAGCGCGTCTGAGCCAAACTCAACCGCTTCACCGTCCATGGTGAAGCCGCGCACTTTCAGAATGTTGTGCAGCGTCAGGCCATACTTGAGGCAGTGCACGCCCCCGGAGTTTTCTGCCACGTTGCCGCCAATGGTGCAGGCAATCTGGCTCGACGGGTCGGGCGCGTAATACAAGCCGTAGGGCGCAGCGGCTTCGCTGATGGCCAGATTACGCACACCACACTGCACCACGGCGGTGTGGGCCTGGGTGTCGAGCTTCAAGATTTTGTTGAATCGTGCCAAAGATAGCGTCACACCACGCTGGTGCGGCAGGGCACCCCCTGAGAGACCGGTGCCGGCACCGCGCGCCACCACCGGCACGTTCAAACGATGGCAAGCACGCAGCACGCCCTGCACCTGGGCTTCGTTTTCCGGCAAGGCCACCACCAGCGGACGCTGCCGATAAGCGGTCAGGCCATCACACTCGTAAGGGGTGGTGTCCTCGCTGTTCCAAAGCAAAGAGTGTTCAGGCAAAACGGCTCGCAGTGCTTGAACAACCTGCGCTTGCAGCTCTGAAGTTGATAGTGCATTTGCTGTCTCTGCAGTAAGGGGTGCGTTCATGATGAGACCTGTGTAAGCCAAGGTGGAGATACCGACACTTTAATTCGATGTTCGCTGGAACAGTGTGAGCAAATTTTGAAACATGCTTGAAATCAACATTGCTATAAAAATAAAAGCTATCTGCGCAATATGGACGAGGGCTAGAGCCATATTTCTTATAAATCTTCAAGAAATGCTCTGCTTCAGCCAGTCGGCAAAAGCCACGCATTCCCAGCGGTCCATCATGCC
>JAIFMR010000063.1 GCA_020048255.1 Rhodoferax sp.
ACTCTGCGCCGCTACCGACTGCCAGAACCTGGTCTAACACCATCTCTTGGCCAACGTCCGCAGCAATCTGTTCTACTTTAATTTTTTCGCCTGTAGCAACTCTGTATTGTTTGCCACCGGTTTTTATGACCGCGTACATATGAACCTCTTGAATGATACTCTGCAAACGAATTTTCGCAGAGCCCGTGATTATGTCACAGGCCACGCCACAAGGCAAATAGAGCATTCATCGATTCAAAATCAAGAAGGCCCGCAAGACCCCTTCGCCCCAGCGACATCAGTGAACGACTTTGGGAGCTTTCTATAATTAAAGGTTATAACCGAGTCCAACGTTTTGCAAGCATCCACCACCCACCCACCGTCTCCGTTATCGATCATCGCCACTGACATGCATGAGGTAGATCGGGTCATCGCACAGCGTCTGGACTCCGGCGTGCCTCTGGTAGCTCAAGTGTCGAGCTACATTATTTCGGCCGGCGGCAAGCGTTTGCGCCCGGCGTTGCTGTTGCTGATTTGTGGCGCGCTGGGCTTCAAGGGTGAACAGAAATACAACCTGGCCGCCGTGGTGGAATTTATCCATACCGCTACGTTGCTGCATGACGATGTGGTGGATGAATCCTCCATGCGACGCGGTAACGCCACCGCCAACGAGATGTTTGGCAACCCGGCAAGTGTTTTGGTGGGTGATTTTTTGTACTCGCGCGCCTTTCAGATGATGGTGGATGCGCAGAGTCTGCCCATCATGAGCATCTTGGCCGACGCCACCAATGTGATCGCCGAGGGTGAGGTCATGCAACTGATGAACATGCACAACGCCGCCCTGGACGAAGCGGGTTACTTACAGGTGATTCGGTCCAAGACGGCCAAATTGTTTGAGGCCAGTGCCAGAGTGGGCGCCATGCTTGCCGGCGCCTCACCAGATATCGAAGCAGCTTGCGCCACCTACGGACAAGCCCTGGGCACCGCTTTTCAGGTGATTGATGATGTGCTGGACTACACCGGCGATGCCAGCGTGATGGGCAAGAACCTGGGAGACGATTTGCGCGAGGGCAAAACAACCCTGCCCTTGATTGCTGCGATGCAGCGCGGCAGCGCACAGCAGGCTGCTTTGGTCAAGGCTGCCATCGAAAATGGCGATGTCGCCAGAATTGACGAAGTGGTCGCCATTGTGAAAGCCACCGGTGCCCTGGATGTTGCACGACAAGCAGCCAGCGAAGAAGCCCAGCGCGCCATCACTGCTGCCCAGAAGTTGCCGGAGGGTCCACACACCCAGTGTTTGCTACAATTAGCGGCTCAATTGTTGGAGCGTCAGTCCTGACTTTTGGCATCGAAATTTTCGGAATGTAGCGCAGCCTGGTAGCGCACTTCGTTCGGGACGAAGGGGTCGGAGGTTCGAATCCTCTCATTCCGACCATATAAATCAATGGGTTAGCGGTTTTTAGCTGCTAGCCTTTTTTATTTTTTGGTGCTGGTGGCTGAATTTAGTCACACCATTTGCCACACCGCAAAGTTCGAATCCTCTCATTCCTGACCCCTATCGCCAAGCCCAACAATCACACGGTTTTCACCTGGCTTTTTCAAGCCACGCTCCGGCTCAAAGCGCTCAAGATGTACCTCAAGTTGAGTGAGATTGAGACGAGCGCCCACAGCGCCTGCAAGGAGTGTGTCACCATGAATACCCCAACAACCACCGCATCCAGTGCGGATACATCTGCCACAGATGATGGCATCGTGTTACTCGAAGAGGTGGATTTCAAATGGCTGATGGCGGGGCAAGGTTGGTGGGTAGACACCGAGCGCCTGCACACCGACAGGTCTTACGCAGCCGACCTGTTGAAACTGGCCAACACCATTGCCTCACCTGCCCTGCACGACTGCGCCGAATGGCTGCAAAGCCACTGAATCCGGCGGGGTGACGAACCCACCGTGTCTTTTCACCTTTGTCAAAAGCGCGGATACTCGCGCCATGTTTTCCCTTCACGCTATTTGGCGCTCAATGTGGCTGGCCGTGCTGTGTGCAATAAGCAGCTGGGCTGCGCACGCACAAGGCCTGACCCTGCCCGAGACCGCGCCGGCGACTTTGTTTGAACAGGCCCGCGCATATGAGAATGGCGAGGGTGTGGCCCGCAATGCCGTTCTGGCAGCCAGCATGTATTGCGAAGCGGCCCGCCAGGGCGACCGCGACGCGCAGTACAACCTGGGCTGGATGTATGCCAATGGCCGGGGGGTGGCACGGCACGATGGGGCGGCAGTGTTTTTCTTCCGGGCAGCAGCCGAGCAAGGCATTGAGGTGGCCCAGCGCATGCTCAATCTGTTGGGCGATATCAGCCCTGACATGCCCGACTGCATGCGTGACCCGGAACCCGAACCGGTGGAGCCCGAGGTCCCACAGCCCCCACCGCGGGTGGACTACACGCTGATTGCGCCAAGCAAGATCTTCAAGCTGGTCATGAAGCTGGCACCCCAGTTCCAGGTGGAACCCCAATTGGCGCTGGCCATCATTGCCGCTGAGTCCAACTTCAACCCACAGGCGGTGTCAGTCAAAAATGCGCAGGGGCTGATGCAGTTGATTCCGGAAACCAGCGAGCGCTTCAATGTAAAAAACGCTTTTGACCCGGCGCAGAACATTCGCGGCGGTTTGACCTATTTACGCTGGTTGCTGGCCTATTTTGAAGGCGATGTCGCACTGGTGGCAGCGGCGTACAACGCCGGCGAGGGCACAGTGGAGCGTTACCGCGGTGTGCCACCCTACCAGGAAACTCATCACTATGTGCAGCGTATCTTGAGGTCGTTTGGCGGCAAACACCACCCGTTCGAGGTCAAAGTGACCCGACCGTCACTGGTACTCAAAGCCATTCAGCGCCAAACGATAGTGAAGTAAATTGGACTCTAGCCCTTATTCAATAAGCACAATTTGCTATCTAATAAGGTGCATGAACAGCTGCAGATACACCAGCTAAGCTAACTGTGTAGCAAGCCCGCCTCGTCGTCAGCATCAGCTACTGTGTCCGCAAAAAAAGAGTTCGCCAATTTGACAGCGATACCCACGGCAGCGTCTTTGTGGTCAACCCGGACCACCTCGCCAGAGCACACCATTTTGAGCCGTTCACCGTTGACCGTGACCTCCACCACAAAGTGCACGCGCGACCCAGGGGCCTGGTCTTGGGTGGTCTCAAAATACACACCCGTTGCACTGATGTTCCTGGTGAGGCCTTGCAAGCCATTGATCTCAATCGGCAGCTCAGAGGTGAACCTGTCAGCTGCGCGCTGTGATCTGCCAACTGGCGTCAAAGAGGGTGGTTGAGTGCTTTTCATGTCTCTGCAAAAGAAGGTTTTCTTATCCAACTAAGTTGATAAGCAGGAAGTATGCCGGTGAAATATTAGCAGCGCCTAACCTTTTAAAAACAACAAGTTAAAGGCTATTTCGAGTCTATTTCGAGAGCTTCAAAAAAGGCACTGTAAACAATACCGACACTCACTCACCCGTACTTACCCTCGGTTGGCGCAGCCAGCGGCGTACCCCCCAAAGTCCCGCCAAGATCAAAAAAACCGGAATCAACAACAAGAAAAAACTCTGCGAGCTGGGCTGCCTGAGGGTGTCCAGCAACTGGTTCATAAACACCATCATCACCAGCGTGGCAGGCGTCATGCCAATGGCGGTGCCCAGCAACACGTCACGCAAGCGGATATGCGACGCACCCGTGATCATGT
Source organism: Rhodoferax sp. (assembly GCA_020048255.1). Classification (GTDB taxonomy): domain Bacteria; phylum Pseudomonadota; class Gammaproteobacteria; order Burkholderiales; family Burkholderiaceae_C; genus Rhodoferax. The sequence continues at coordinate 3,712 of JAIFMR010000063.1, forward strand.
TGACAATGGCAAACGGTGCAATGGGCACCATGCGCACCGCAATAATGGCCAGCACACCCCGCTGTGACAAGCGCCGGCTCAGCAGATTCACGCGCTCACCGGCCAACCGTTCTAGCGCTTCGCGACCCAGCATGTACCCCATGCCATAACTGATACAAACCCCCACCAGGGCACCGGCCATGGAGCATGCCAGGCCGGCCCAGGGCCCCAGGGCGGCCAGCGCCACCAGGGTCAAAAAAGTCAGAGGTACGGCCAGTGATACCGCCAGCGCAAAACCCCCCACTGCAGCCAACGGCCCCAGGGTTCGCCCCATGCGTTGCAGTGCTGCCACCACCACATCAATGTCCAGCCACGCGCGCAAGGGCGACCAGCTCCAGGCCAGTGCCAAACCCATCAAAGCCACCAGACTCAGCGCCAGCCAAAGCAAGCGCAGACGCAAGCGCCGGCCTGAATCAGCGGATTGCGGCATGCTCACTCCGCAAGATATTGGCCAGCAACCCCGCCAACGCCTGCACGTTATCGGTCTCAAACATCGAGCCGTGCAATCCATGCACCTGGTGCTCGGTCAGCCGTGGCGCCATCAGCTTGCGCCAGGGCTTGAAAAACCAGCGGTCCCAGCTGGCCAAGCCCGAAGACTTGATCAGCACGATGGGTCCGTCAAAGGCGCTGGCGCGGTAGGCACGCAGGGCCATCACCTGCCCCACCAGACCCGGGTCGTTGAACATGGCGCCCAAACGCCGGCCGTTCATGCTGAGCTCTTGCACATGCAGGTTGCGCACCAGCCAACCCAGCAGCCGCCACGAGGTGGAGCCGCCCAGTACGGCTTGCGGGTAAATGGTGTCGATCAGCACCAAACCACGTACCCCATGTCGCCCCTGCGCCAACAATCGCGCAGTTTCCAGCGCAGCAATGCCGCCCACCGAAAACCCCGCCACCACGCCAGGCGCCAGGACCTGCTGCGCAATGGCTGTGGCATACATCTGCGCCAACTCGGCCACACTGCCCAGCACCCGGTCCATGGGGGGCTGCAGCATATACACATCGCCCGCATGACCCAAGGCCTGCGCCAGGTTCTGAAAGCGCAACACATCGCCATGCCCGGACGCGGCCAGGTACAAAGGCGGGCAACGCGGTGCCGGGTGGGTGGTGAGCCGCATGATGACGCCGGGCTGCAACGCGACCTTGCCCATGGCCAGCGCCAGACGCTCAATCGTGGGGTGCTCCATCAGCAAATACAAAGGCACTTTGTGGCCAAGCCGCTTTTCAAGGTCACACAAAATGCTGACTGCTGCCAGCGAATCGCCGCCCAGGTCAAAAAAATTGTCGTGCAACCGAATCGGGCGTGCCTCCAGCACACGCTCCCAGCAGCCCAGCAGTTCGCTCTCCAGCGCCGTGGCCACTCGCGCCGGTGCCAAAGCTGCGTCATCAGAGGCGATCACGGGCGGTGGCAAAGCGGCGTAGTCAATTTTGCCGGTGCTGCTTTCTGCCAGATGAGGCAAGATGCTGATACCGCCGGGCACCATGTAGTCGGGCAGCAAGGTGCGCAGCTGGCGCTGCACCTCTTCCACCTGCAAGGGCTCCCGGGCACCGATCCAGACGTAAATATGTGCCTTTCCCTTGTCAGAACTGGGGTCTTGGCTATTCATAAGTTGAGCTGCAGCTTGTTGCACGCCGGGCACAGCTTGGCACACGGCTTCAATTTCACCAAGTTCAATGCGATAGCCGCGCAGCTTGATCTGGCGGTCGATGCGACCGGTAAAGTGAAGATTGCCCTCCACACCCTGCCAGCCCCGATCACCGGTGCGGTACATGCGCGCGCCGGGACGAAACGGGTCGTCCACAAACGCCTCCCGGTCCAGCTCCGGGCGGTTCAAGTAGCCCCGCGCGATGGCCACACCACCCAGGTAGATCTCACCCACCACCCCCATCGGCATGAGCTTGCGGTGCGCGTCCAACACATACACACAGGTGTCATCAATGGCGCTGCCAATCGGCAGGGTAGCGTCCAGCGCGCCGGGCCGGCACTCCCAGGCGGTGGCAAAAATGGCGGTTTCCGTGGGGCCATACACGTTGTAAAGGCGCGCACCGGTCTCAGCGATGAAGCGGTTGGCCAACTCAGGCGGCAAGACCTCTCCTCCACAGCACGCCACCCGCAGCTTCAAGGTGGTTTGGGGGTCTTTGGCATCCAGAAAGCGGCTCAGGGTGGACGGCACAAACGCCATGATGGTGACTGCATGGCGCGCGGCGAAGTCCACCAGCGACTCGGGCAACAGCCGCCCAGGCGGCGGCAGGGCCACACTGGCACCGTGGATCAGCGGCAAAAATAGCTCGATCAGAGACGGGTCAAACGTCACCTGTGTGGCCTGTGCGGAACGGTCATGCCAATCCACGCCATAGGCGCGTGACAACCAGGCCAGGCGGCGCGACAGCGTGGCGTGCTCCACCATCACCCCTTTGGGCTGCCCGGTGGAGCCCGAAGTGAACAGCACATACGCCAAGTCGCACGGTTCAGGCGCGGTCCCGGCGGAGTCTCCCGCATCCACGGCCAGGTCACCCGGACCATCGGGCCTATCCAGCACCAGAGTTTGCAGGTGCAATGGCGCCAAGCGCTCGCGGTGGCGCTCTTGCAGCAGCAAAGCCACCGCCGCACTTTGCTGCAAGATATCGGCCAGACGTGCCACCGGGGCATCGGGGTCCAGTGGCAAAAAGGCGGCACCCGCCTTGGCAATGGCCAGCAGGGCAATCACCATGTCGGGGGAACGCTCCAGCGCCAGGGCCACCAGCTTGTCGCGTCCGGCGCCACACTGGCGCAAACGCCGCGCCAGTCGCGCCGCGTGCTGATCCAGTTCGGCATAGTCCATGCGGCCACCATCCCAGACCAGCGCCACGGCCTCGGGACGCAGCGCCACCTGATGCTCAAACAAGGCCACATAGGGCTGAGTCGCGTCATGGTGGACGGCGTCTTTGTCCAGCCCATGCAGAAGCGCCCAACGCTCCTCGGGCGGCAGCAGCGACACGTCTTGCACACGGGCTGTGGGTTGCGACATCATGGCTTGCGTCAGGTGCCACAACCTGCGCCCCAGCAGGTCGGCCTCGCCGGCTGTAAAACAGGCGCTGCTGGCGTCCAGAATCAGCTCCAGGTCCTGATCCGGATGAAACTCACACACTGTGACTCCCAGCGGGTAGCGCGATGTCCCGGAAAACAATTGGCGCGAATCCAGCAGGGCAGCCTCACCAAAAGCCACGTCGTAGTCTTGGCGCTCAAACGACAGCAGCAGGTCAAACACACCGTCGCGCCCATGGCGAATCAATTGCAGATCACGCCCGAGCTCGCTCAAGGGGTAACGCGGGTGGCGCAGCGCACCGCGCAGGGCCGACGCACCACTGGCCAGCAGGTCGCTCACCATCATGTCGGGGCTGACCTCGACCTTAAGCGCCAGCACCCCTACAAACATGCCGGGCGTGGCACGGTAACGCCGCCCGCCGCGGTTGAGCGTGGGCACGCCAATAACCACCTCGGTGCAATCATTGATGCGGGCAAAGTACAGCGCCAGCGCCGCCAGGAAAAAATTGAAGGCACTGTGGCCCAAGCCGACGGCGTGTTGCTCCAGCTGGGCATAACTTGCACGCGGCAGGCGCTGCACTGCCAGCCGCGAGGACGGTAGCTGGTGCAGCGCGGCGTTGGTGTTGTCATAGCGTCGGGCAATCAAAGGCGCAGGCAGGTCGGGCAGTTGAGCTTGCCAATAACTGGCGTCGCGCGCAAACGCCGCCGAGTTGCGGTACTCATGAGACTCCTCAATGAACTGCACATAGGGCAATGCCGCTGAAGGCGCGGGCTGCCGCCCCGCCACCAAGGCGTTGTAAATCTCGCTCCA
>JAIFMR010000106.1 GCA_020048255.1 Rhodoferax sp.
GACTGATCGCCACTGCGATCAAGCTAACCGTCAAACGATCCACGACCCTCGAAATGTAACCCAAAGGTCGGTGCACTGACACACGCAACAGACAGACGGGTGTGCAAATATTTAGCTGTTCTGCGAGACGCCAGCGACTTAAACTCAATGGCATCTTCCAGACATTTTTTGATTGACACCGCACCATGCCCCACCTCACCGCCACCCTGTTTGACCCCGTTCATGTTGGCAGCATTGCATTGGCCAACCGAATTGTCATGGCCCCGCTGACCCGCAATCGCGCACCGGGTGCGGTACCCACAGCACTCATGGCCGAGTACTACACCCAGCGTGCCAGCGCCGGGCTGCTGATTTCCGAGGCCACTGCCATCAGCCAACAAGGTCAAGGTTACTCGGATGTGCCTGGCTTGTACGCCGAAGAACAGGTGGAGGGCTGGAAACCTGTGACGCACAGCGTGCACGCCGCGGGCGGCAAGATCTTCTGTCAGCTGTGGCATGTGGGACGTGTCTCGCACACCAGTTTGCAACCGCACGGCGCCCAGCCGGTGGCACCGTCTGCCGTCGTGGCCAAAACCAAAACGGTGTTGATCAATGACGGTGTGCCGACCTTTACCGACACCTCCGAGCCGCGTGCGCTGCAGGCCTACGAGTTGCCCGACATCGTTCATACCTATGCTGCTGCTGCCCGAAATGCCGTGCAAACGGCCGGTTTTGACGGTGTGGAGATTCACGCCGCCAACGGCTATTTGCTGGACCAGTTCCTCAAGGCCGGGTCCAACCAGCGCCGGGATGACTTTGGTGGCAGCATTGAAAACCGCGCCCGTTTTGTGCTGGAAGTGGTGCGCGCCGTGACCGATGCTGTGGGCGCGCCGCGGGTGGGCATTCGCCTGTCGCCAGTGACCCCGTCCAACGACGCTTTTGACCCCGACCCGCAGCCTTTGTTTGATTACCTGGTGCGTGAGCTGGCGGCGTTCAATTTGGCCTATGTCCACATCGTTGAAGGTGCCACGGGGGGGCCGCGGGAGCTGCCCGACCGACCGTTTGACTACACCGGTCTGCGCCGGGCCTACCGCGCAGCGGGTGGCAAAGGTGCCTGGATGGTCAACAACGGTCTGGACAAGGCGCTGGCCGAGCAGGTCGTCAAAGAAGGTGCTGACCTGGTGGCCTTTGGCCGCCCCTTCATTGCCAACCCGGACCTGGTGGAGCGGCTGCGCCGTGGCAGTGCCTTCAACGAAGGCGACCGCAGCACGTATTACGGTGGTGGCGCCAAAGGCTACACCGACTACCCGACGCTGGGCAAACGCTGAGCGGGGTCACCCCCAATACTTGGGCGGAGCTTGTGGGGCACCTTGGCGGCAGGGGCGTCCGCGCCGTGACGTCAGGTCTGCGACGGCCTCAAGACGGTGTCCGTTCCAACAGCCGTCACCTTCAACGGACTTCTCATGGACACCGCCAATCAGACTTCGTTCTTTGAAGCTTTCAAGTTCTGGCTCAAGCTGGGTTTCATCAGCTTTGGTGGCCCGGCCGGGCAGATTGCCATCATGCACCGTGAGCTGGTGGAAGAAAGGCGCTGGATTTCCGAGGGCCGCTTTCTGCACGCCCTGAACTACTGCATGCTCCTGCCCGGTCCGGAGGCACAGCAACTGGCAACCTATATTGGCTGGCTGATGCACCGTACCTGGGGGGGCGTGGTGGCGGGTGTGTTGTTTGTGCTGCCTTCGCTGTTTATTTTGATCGGCTTGAGCTGGGTCTATGTGGCTTTTGGCAATGTGCCCTGGGTGGCGGGTTTGCTCTACGGGATCAAACCAGCAGTGGCGGCCATTGTGCTGCAGGCGGTGCATCGCATGGGCAGCAAGACACTGAAAAAACCGGCTCAAGCCCCCGTACTATGGGCGATAGCTGCTTTTAGTTTTGTAGCAATTTCAATCGTTAAGGTGTCGTTTCCGTGGGTGGTGCTGGCCGCAGCGCTGACAGGGTGGCTGGGCCAGCGCTGGGGGCTGAAGTCGTTTGCCGGCAGCGGCGCACGCGGGGCGGCGGCAGTTCAGGCAAAGGCCGCGCATCAGATCGAGCCCATAGCTTGGCTGATTGACGACCACACCCCCACCCCAGACCATGCCCAATTTACCAAGTCGCGCTTGGCCAAAGTGCTGCTGGTGGGCGCCCTGTTGTGGCTGTTGCCGATGGGCGTGCTGGTCGTGTGGCAGGGTTGGCATGGTGCGGTCACCCAAATGGGCTGGTTTTTTACCAAGGCCGCGTTGCTGACTTTTGGTGGCGCTTATGCGGTGCTGCCTTATGTTTACCAGGGTGCCGTAGAGCATTTTGGCTGGCTGACCGGGCCGCAAATGATGGACGGTTTGGCGCTGGGTGAAACCACGCCCGGTCCGCTGATCATGGTGGTGGCTTTTGTTGGTTTTGTGGGCGGCTGGAGCCAGCAGGTGTTGGGGCCAGATACGCTGTTTTTGGGGGCAGCGCTGGCGGCCACGGTGGTGACTTGGTTCACCTTTTTGCCTTCGTTCATCTTTATTTTGGCCGGAGGTCCGTTGGTGGAATCAACTCACGGCAAGTTGCAGTTCACCGCGCCACTCACGGCCATCACCGCGGCAGTGGTCGGTGTCATCGCCAGTCTCGCACTGTTTTTTATAGTGCACATCGCTTACCCGACAAGGGCTGGAGGCCCATTTGACTCACCCTTGGATGGTATGGCCCTGTTGTTGGTGGGTCTGGCCGCGCTGGCGCTGTTGCGCTACAAAGTGGGCGTGGTCCAGGTCATTGGGGGGTGTGCGCTGGCCGGCTTGGTTTACAAGCTGTTGGCAGCGGGGCTGCTTTAGCGCACCGACACGCAGGCGCTCAAGGTGTGTTGTGCACCCGGAGCCAGTGTGATTTGATGGGGGCCGGCGTTGCCGGTCTCGACGCACAGCATGTCTTTGAATTCACCTGCGGCCATGTCGGCAAAGCTTTTTTGGCGTTCTGCCCAGGGGTTCCAGACCACAGTGGCGTCGCTGCCTTGTTTGCTGATACAAATCTCGCGTTGCCAGGCGGCATCTTTGATCACGCTGTCGCTGGTGGTGTTGAAGTAAACGCGGTCGGTTTCACCGCTGAACACCACGTCGCCCTGCTGCTGGTATGTCTCACCCGCTTGCACCTTGTCAAGATAACTGCAGCCATCAAGGCCTTGCACGCGGGTGGCGTCAATGTCACCGACACAAAAGTAGGTGTGCAGCGCCTCTGACAGCGTCAGGGGCGTGTCACCCGTGTTGCGGGTGATGAGGTCCAGTGTCAGTGTCGGGCCGACTGTGACCACCAGCTCCAGATCAAAGGCATGGTCCCACACGGCGCGGGTGCTGGCATCGTCACTAAGACCCAATCGCAAGACCACCTGACCTCCTGCGTCCAATGCACTGCCACGCACCTGCCACATGCGGGTGCGCACAAAGCCGTGGGCGGTTTGGCCCGCCAAGGCACCAAACCAGGGCCAACACACTGGCACACCCCCCCGCACGGGCTTGCCGAGCTCAAAGACGGCGGCTTTGGAGACCCAGATCACGGGCTGCTGCCCGTTGGGTTGCCAGGCCAGCAGCTGCCCGCCCTGCAGGGCCACTTGTGCTGTGGCGTGTGCGGTGGTGATGTGGCCCACCGGCAAACCGGGGCGGGCGTCGATAAATTGCAAATGCCCGGGAAGGGCAAACGAGCTGAGCTGGTCTGGTGAGGATGAGGTCATGGCGGCAAAATAGACAAGTTGGACGTGGGATTTTCCGGTGCACTATAACAATGCGACTTTTCCCATGGACCACCCGGACCATAATCCAGCGTTTGGATGGTGGCAAGGGTCCTGCTGATCATCGGCATCTTCTGGAGCTATTTACGCATATGAACAAGCAAAAACATCAATCTGTGGCGCGCCGTCTGGCCTTGCTGTCGCTGAGCGGGCTGACGCTGGTTTTGCTGCTGGTGGCGATCGCCATTGGTGTGATGGAGTGGCGCAGTGTGCATGGGTTGATGATCCAGTCGGTGGGCGAGCGTTTGCAAGGCATCGTGAATGTCGCCAATGCCTCAGACCGTACCAACCGCGAGGTGGCGTTGCGCAACTTCACCAAGTTTCGCGGTGAATTTGACCCAGCGCCCAGTTACAACCCCGAAACGGCGGCAGTGCTGAGTTTTGGTGTGCCTGTCAACGAAGATTTTGGCGCGGTGGACAAGTTCAACCGGGACACAGGTGGCGTAGCGACCGTATTTGCCCGCAAGGGGGAGGACTTTGAGCGCGTCACCACCTCGCTGAAAAAGCAGGATGGCTCCCGCGCCATGGGCACCTTGCTGGACCGCAATCACCCCGCCTACAAACTCGTCAACGCCGGCCAAACCTACACCGGCCCGGCGGTGCTGTTTGGCAAACCCTACATGACCCACTATGAGCCGATCAAGGACCCCGCCGGTCAGGTGATTGGCATCTTTTTCATTGGCCAGGACATTGGCTTGCAGCAAGCGTCGCTTGAAAAGCAGATCAATGAAACGCGTTTCTTCCAGACCGGTGGTGCCTACCTGATCGAGGCGAAGGGCAAGCCCGCCGAAGCACGCTTTGTGGTGCATGCCAGCGCGGCGGGCAAGACGCTGTTGGAGCAGAACCCCAATGCGGCTGCGTTTGTAGAAAAACTGATTGCTCCCAATGCAGCCTACATTTCCCAAGCCTTGCCCCTACTGGGCAGCGCCAAGGACGCGCGTTGGGCCATGGCACACAAGCTGGACAACAGCTCGCAATGGCTGGTTGCCGAGGTGAGTGAATCGGAAGCTATGGCGCAGTTTTGGGTCAATATGAGCATCATTGGCGCTTTGCTGGCGGGTACCGCCGTGTTGCTGGGTGTGGGCTTGTATGCGCTGATACGTCAAAGCGTCAGCGCGCCGCTGGACCAATTGACCGCTGCTGTGACGGCCGTGGCACAGGGTGATTTGACGAACGCTTTTCAAACCACCCGCAACGATGAACTGGGGGCTTTGGTGAGCGAAACCGAAGCCATGCGTGCGCGCTATTTGCAAGCCTTGCAGCAGGTGCGCCAGGCGGCGGCGAACATTGGCACGGCCAGCGCAGAAATCGCCAGTGGCAACCAGGACTTGAGTCAACGCACCGAGCAAACCGCCAGCAATTTGCAAAGCACGGCTTCCAGCCTGGCGCAGCTCACCAGCACCGTGCAACAGTCGGCAGACTCGGCGCACCATGCCAACCAGCTGGCGGCCAGCGCCGCCGAGGTGGCGGCGCGCGGCGGCGTGGTGGTGGGTGAAGTGGTCAGCACCATGAACGACATCAACCAGAGCTCACGCAAGATTGCCGACATCATTCAAGTGATTGACAGCATTGCGTTTCAAACCAATATTCTGGCGCTCAATGCCGCCGTGGAGGCCGCCCGCGCCGGTGAGCAGGGGCGTGGTTTTGCCGTGGTAGCTTCCGAGGTGCGTTCCTTGGCGGGCCGCAGCGCGGCAGCAGCACACGAGATCAAGGCGCTGATCAAGGCGTCGGTCGACAAGGTGGAGTCTGGCTCCAAGCTGGTGCAAAACGCTGGCATCACCATGAGCGAAATCGTCAGCTCGGTCAAGCGGGTGAGCGAGATGATTGGTGCCATCAGCGCAGCCGCAGCCGCTCAATCGCAGGGCATTGGCACAGTCAACTCTGCCGTGGGTGAGCTTGATCAGATGACCCAGCAAAATGCCGCCTTGGTCGAGCAGTCTGCCGCCGCTGCCGAGAGCCTGCGTGACCAGGCGCAGCGGCTGGAGCAGGCGGTGGCGGTGTTTCGCCTGACCCCAATGGCAAGCACGGCGCCCGCCAGCTTGCCCAGGTTGTCCAAGCCGGTTCTGCAACCGCGCCTGAGCGCACGTCCACCCGCGCCAGCGCTCACCATGCGCCCGGCAGCACCCCGTTTGGCCCAGTCCAAACCCAAGGCTCTCGGTCATAGCCGTGGCCGATAACTATCAGGAGCGTTTGAGATGAATGCAGCAGTTCCCACCCCCATTTTGAACAGTGCCCTGGCGTTGAATCAGGTCAGCCAAGCGTGGGACGCCGACCTGCTTGCCCAGCTCACGGACTACATTGCCATTCCGGCCAAATCCCCCATGTTTGATGCGGACTGGGCGCAACATGGGTACATCGAGACGGTGGTGCGCAACGCTTTTGAGTGGGTTCAGGCGCAAAAGGTGGCGGGCCTCACTGTAGAAATCATTCGCTTGCCCGGGCGCACGCCGGTGTTGTTTTTTGAGGTGGCGGCCTCACAAAGCGCTACTGAAAATAGAGCTACTGACGCAGACGCAGCAAGGGCTAGTGGCCAAACTGTCTTGATGTATGGGCATCTGGACAAGCAGCCTGAATTCACCGGCTGGCGCTCGGACTTGGGGCCGTGGACGCCCAAGTACCAGGACGGCAGGCTGTATGGTCGCGGTGGTGCCGATGATGGCTACGCCATCTACGCCGCCATCACCGCGATTCAGGCGCTCAAAACCCAGCAGGTGGCGCACCCGCGCATCGTGGGTCTGGTGGAAACCTGCGAAGAAAGCGGGTCTTATGACCTGATGCCCTACATTGATTTGCTCAAGCCCCGGCTGGGCGATGTGGGCCTGGTGATTTGCCTGGACTCAGGCGCGGGCAATTACGACCAGCTGTGGCTCACCAGCAGCTTGCGCGGCATGGCCAGCGGCGTGCTCAAAGTGGAGGTGTTGACCGAGGGTGTGCATTCGGGCGACGCCAGCGGTCTGGTGCCTTCAAGCTTTCGCATCATGCGCCAGGTGCTTGACCGCCTGGAGGACAGTGCCAGTGGGCGTTTGTTACCCGAGAGTTTTCATTGCCAGGTGCCACCTGAGCGCATGGCCCAAGCCCAGGCCACAGCAGACATTTTGGGCGCCGAGATTTACAAACGTTTTCCGTGGGCGCATTACGACTGCGGCGGCTCCAGCCAATTCACCCTGCCCACCACCACCGACCCGCTACAGGCTTTGCTGAACCGCACCTGGATGCCCACGCTGAGCGTGACCGGGGTGGAGGGCCTGCCCGATTTGCAAAACGCCGGCAATGTGCTGCGCCCCTACACGGCGTTCAAACTCAGCTTGCGTTTACCACCGCTGATTGACGCGGCCGGTGCGGTAGCGCAACTCAAAACCTTGCTGGAAGACAACGCACCGTATCAGGCCAAAGTAACGTTTGAGCACGCCGCTGGCGCCACCGGCTGGAACGCGCCGATCACGGCGCCGTGGTTTGAGCAAGCGCTCAACGCCGCATCGCAAAGCTGTTTTGGCGCGCCCTGCGGCTACATTGGCCAAGGCGGCACCATTCCGCTGATGAACATGCTCAGCCTGGGTTTTCCCAAAGCGCAAATGATGGTGTGTGGCGTGCTGGGCCCCAAGAGCAACGCCCACGGGCCCAATGAGTTTTTGCATGTGCCCTACGCCAAGAAGCTCACGGCAGC
>JAIFMR010000091.1 GCA_020048255.1 Rhodoferax sp.
GGGCAGCCATCAGGTGCGTACCGAGCTGGGTGTGCTCGATGGCATGATCCCGCTGGACTGCAACGCCAGTGGCTGCCAGGGTTGCCCACGCAGCTGCCATGTGGACGTATTGCTGCGCCCGGACGACATCGTGCACGACGACGACAGCCCCCTGCAGGCCGAGGGGGAAAACAAGGCGTTTCGTGGTGCCGAGTTCTTGTACTCGCTCAAGCTGCCCAGTGGCCAGCGCGCGCTGTCGCTGGTGCCCTCACACCACAACCACGCCATTGGCGAAAAAATTGGCATCAAACTGGCGGCCGATCATGTGGTGGCATTTCGGCGCGAGTGAGGCTGAGTTACGAAAAAATAACGACCCTAGCCCTTGTATGAAAAGGGGTAGAAGCTATTGATTTGAAAGCGTTTGGGCGCCATCATTTGGCTCAACTTGCCCTCCAAATGCACGCAATACACTTACCCATGCGCCGCAGCGTTCAATGGGAAAATCGGGTATCTCAAGCGATGGATATACAAATGCAGTTTCGACGCGTCCTCAGCGGCCTGATTGGCCTCACCATGGTTTTGACCACGACGGCCACACTGGCGCAAACGACATCGGTGACCTTGAAAATTGACGTTATCAACTCCAGCCTGCAAAGTCCCTGGGGGTTGGCGTTTCTTCCAGACAAGCGGATGTTGGTTACGGAGCGGGTAGGCGTGCTCAAGTTGCTCAACGCGTCGGGTCAGACACAAAGCACGCTTAGCGGCGTGCCAGCCGTCAACAGCGTGGGTCAGGGTGGCTTGCTTGACGTCGCGCTTGACCCGGCGTTTGCCAGCAACCAGCGGATTTATCTGAGCTTCTCGGAAAGTGACGCGGTAAACCCCAGCTTGAGCGGAACAGCTATTGCTCGGGCAAGACTCGATCTGGTGGCTAACCAGTTGCGTGATGTGAGCGTCATTTACCGCCAACTGCCTAAAGTCAACTCCAGTGGGCATTTTGGCTCGCGGCTGGTTTTTGATCGTGATGGGTACCTCTTTATCACCTTGGGTGACCGCCAATCTCGGGCACAAAGGGGTTTTGCGCAGGACTTGACCCGTGGCAACGGCAAGGTGGTGCGCATCACCACAGACGGAAAGCCAGCCCCTGGAAATCCCGGTTTTGGTGCTGCAGGTGCACTGCCTGGCATCTGGAGCTACGGTCATCGCAATCCGCAAGGGGCTGCGCTACACCCGGGCACAGGCGAGCTTTGGGTCAGCGAGCACGGGCCGCAGGGTGGTGATGAAATTAACCTGGCCCTGCCGGGACGCAACTACGGCTGGCCCATCATCAGTTATGGCCAGGAATACGGCACGCCGATCGCAGTGGGGGAGGGAACCTCCAAGGAGGGCATGGAGCAACCCGTCAGTGTTTGGGTGTCACGCGATGGCACTGATTCCCCAGGATTGCTCAAGTCGTCGATAGCCCCAAGCGGCTTGGCCTTCTACACCGGAGACAAATTCCCGGAGTTTCGCCGCAACCTGTTCAGCGGCGCTTTGGCCGGCACCGCCTTGTGGCGAATCGTGCTGGGCGGTCCTCAAGGTAAAAATGAAGTGTTTCGCGAACGCCTGCTGGCAAACTTGGGTGAGCGCATGAGGGATGTCCGCCAAGGATCAGACGGATGGATCTACTTGCTCACCGACTCCGGCAAGTTATTGCGCGTGAGCCGTTGAATTTGTAGCATCAAACCCAAGACTGGTGCGGCTGGCGGGGATCGAACCCACGACCCTTGGCTTCGGAGGCCAATACTCTATCCACTGAGCTACAGCCGCATTTTGTAGTGGGAACCGACGATTGTAGAGGTTTTCATAGCGCCGACTCTATAATCAAATTCTTCGGTTTTCGTCTACTATCACGCCAAAAGAGGTCACCATGAGCGACAGTCATTCTTCAGCCGATCACGATGCCCACGCGGCCCCCGCTCACAGCATGGTCAAGAAAGTCGGCAGTGTTGTTTTTCTGGTCGTGGTTCCCTTGGCCATGGTTGGCGCACTGGTTGGCCAATACAAAGCTATGGACAGCGGTGCTGGCCACTCACTCATGACCGAAGAAGCCGTATCAGCGCGGATTCAGAAGGTAGGACTTTTGTCTTTAGGCGAGTCCAAGCGTGAACTCAAGAGTGGCGAAGACGTCTACAAAGCGCAATGCACCACTTGCCACGCTGCAGGCATGGTGGGTGCCCCCAAGTTGGCCGATGCCGCTGCCTGGGCGCCGCGCCTCAAAACTGGCTACGACGCGCTATTAAATTCCGCCTTGAAGGGCAAAGGCAACATGACAGCGCAGGCTGGGGGTGCCTTTTCTGACTACGAGATCAGTCGAGCGGTGGTTTACATGGCCAATGCCGGTGGCGCCAAATTTACCGAGCCAGCTGCGCCTGCTGGAGCCGCTGCACCTGACGCTGCTGCCTCCGCTGCCAAGTAGCCCTCTATGCTGGACTGATCAGTTTGGCCGCATCATGCCCTGTCGGTTAGTGCCAATGGGCTTTTGACAAACACAAACCGCGCTGGCAAATCCTGCGCTTGCGCGTCCTGTGGCAACCAGACGCCTTGTTCGACGGCTTCTGCCGCCAAGCCCATGTCTTGTGTGTGAACCAAACCAAAACCCAGGGCGGTGTTCAGATAGAGGTGGCCAAACTCATCCAGAAGGCATTCTTGGACCTGCGCGTTGCGGCCAATATGATCTTTGACAGTCAGGTCATCCTGGACGCGCCAGACTAAAGGTGTCGCTTGCAACTCGACAAAAACGCGCTGGGGTCCATTTTGAAAGAACCATTGCCCTAGCGCGTCGGAACTGTAGTTGCGGCCAATGAATTCAATGAGCTTATCGTGCTGCAACAGCGATCCTTTGGCACCTGCTTGCTTGCTGTCAAAGGCACCACAGTGTTGCGAGTGCTCGTCTCTCATGTACCAATTGCCACGCCCATCCAGTCCAAGCCAACCATAACAGTCTGGCACGTTGGGCCATTTGGCCATGGCCAGCTTAACAATGTCATCCATGGTCAGGTTCTCCACGCATTAACCAGCTACCGACGATGTTGGACAGGGCGCAGGGCTGGCCCGCTGATCGCGCCTGGGTAAAACCAACATGGCCACCGTTGTCGGGTTGCCATAGGCTGACAAATTTGCCCACGCTCTTGGAATCAGGCAAGCTGCTCGCAGGAATAAAGGGGTCGTTCAACCCGTTCAGTACCAAGGTCGGCACCGAGATTTGCGCCAAATGAGGTTTTGCAGATGCCTGCTTCCAATAGTGCGCTGTGTTGACGAATCCGTGCAGCGGGGCCGTGAAGACGTTGTCAAATGTGTAGAGATCTTGGGCTGCACGCAGTTCCTGCGCGTCAAAGAGGCCAGGATACTGCTGCAATTTTTTCAGCGCCTTGGGCTTCATGGTGGCCAGAAACCGTCGGGTGTAGACCTGCCGGTTAAAGCCTTGGCCCATGACCAAACCACTGGCGGTCAAGTCCACCGGGGCTGAGACGCTGGCCAGGGCGTTGACTATTTGCGCTGCCTGGCTGCCCGACTCTTGCGCCCAGCGGAGCAAGGCGTTGCCGCCCAAGGAAACACCAACCACCAGAATTCGACCTGTGTGCTGTTGTCGCAAGGCCCGCAAGACCCAGTCAATTTCTTCAAAATCACCCGAGTGGTAAGCACGGGGGGCCAGGTTGATCTCGCCGCTGCACCCCCTGAAATGGGGCACTACGTAATTCCATGACTGTTGCCGCGCATACTCTGCAAACGACAGGGCGTAATGACTTCTTGATGAGCCTTCTAGCCCATGAAACAACACCAGCAAGGTGTCTCTGGGGGGTGCGTCTAACCAGTCTAGGTCGATGAAATCCCCGTCCGGCGCAGTGCAGCGCTGTCGGCGGTAGTTGACAGTGTTGGAACTTGTCAATTCGGTCGCTGCGCGGGCCAATACTGGCCAAATCGTTTGCATGTGCCCGGTAGGTAGCCACCAAGGCGCTATTGATACCATAGCTGACTGCGCTGTATTAACAATGGCTGGGAGCACATTTAATGCAAAACATGGGGCGTGTCAGTGATATCTGGTGTTTCGTGCAGGGCGCCCGGGCTGGCGTGGTGGGCCACCATGCGCCAACCCTGCGCGGTCTTGTGGTACACATTGGTCGCTATGGCATAGGCTTCTACTGGGCCCTCGTTGGTGAGGACTTCAATGCGTTCGCGAACGCTGTGCACCGCACTGGTCATGGATTCAATTTTTCGCAGCGCCTCAACCTGAATCCGAATGCTCCCGTTGTGAAACACCGCGTCAAAGGCAGAGCGAATGGCCCCCAGACCAATCAGTCTGGGGCCGCCTGGATGGATGCAAATCACGTCATCTTCATCAGCCCAGCAGGCCATCACACGCTCAAGGTCCCCAGCTTGCAATGCCTCATAAAAATGAGCTTCTGTTTCATCAGCAGAGCCGCCTACAAAGGCGAGCGATTTGGGGGCATGGGACATGACTTGATTGTGAGCGTAGGGAGCCCGATTTTGCCGTTGTTTAGCTTTTCCGGTGTCCAAAAAAAATACCCCGTTGAAACGGGGTATTTTCTAGACATACTCGGCTTGTTTAGCCGAATCGGGTGCTACTTTTTGCCGCGGTATTTACGCAGCGCAGTGATTTGTGCAGCCATCACGGCGAGTTCAGATGAGGCCTTGGCCAAATCAAGGTCAGATTTGGCGTTTTTAACCGCCTCTTCTGCGGCCAGTTTGGCCTCGTTGGCTTTCTCGTCGTCCAGGTCCTTGCCGCGAATGGCGGTGTCAGACAACACCGTCACGCAGTTGGGCTGGACTTCCAAGATGCCACCGGCAACAAAGACGAACTCTTCGCCGCCGTCAGCCATTTCAATACGCACAGACCCGGCTTTGATCCGGGTGATCAGCGGTGTGTGGCGTGGATAAATGCCGAGTTCGCCCGCTTCACCGGGCAAGGCGACAAAACGCGCTTCGCCCGAAAAGATGGATTCTTCAGCACTGACCACGTCAACGTGGATGGTGTTCATGATGTCGCTCCTAAATCAGTGAGGGGCGCTTCAGATTTTCTTGGCTTTTTCGAACGCTTCGTCGATCGTGCCAACCATGTAGAACGCCTGCTCTGGCAGGTGGTCACACTCGCCAGCCACAATCATCTTGAAGCCGCGAATGGTCTCTGCCAAGCTGACGTACTTGCCAGGTGAGCCGGTAAACACTTCAGCTACGTGAAAAGGTTGCGACAGGAAACGCTGAATTTTACGAGCGCGTGCAACGGTCAACTTGTCTTCAGGAGCCAACTCGTCCATGCCCAAGATGGCGATGATGTCGCGCAACTCTTTGTAGCGCTGCAAGGTACCTTGCACAGCACGTGCGGTTTCGTAGTGGTCAGCACCCACCACCAGCGGATCGAGCTGACGGCTGGTCGAGTCAAGCGGGTCCACTGCGGGGTAAATACCCAGGGAAGCAATGTCACGGCTCAGCACCACGGTGGAGTCCAGGTGGGCAAAGGTGGTGGCAGGCGACGGGTCGGTCAAGTCATCGGCTGGCACGTAAACGGCCTGGATGGAGGTGATCGAGCCCACTTTGGTGGACGTGATCCGCTCTTGCAAGCGGCCCATTTCTTCAGCCAGGGTGGGCTGATAACCCACAGCTGAAGGCATACGGCCCAACAGCGCGGACACTTCGGTACCGGCCAAGGTGAAACGATAGATGTTGTCCACGAAGAACAACACGTCTTTGCCTTCATCACGGAAAGATTCAGCAATAGTCAAACCAGTCAAAGCCACGCGCAGACGATTACCCGGGGGTTCGTTCATCTGACCGTAAACCATGGACACCTTGGAGTCTTCGAGCTTCTCAAGATTCACCACA
The DNA here is from genome assembly GCA_020048255.1 of Rhodoferax sp. Lineage (GTDB taxonomy): Bacteria > Pseudomonadota > Gammaproteobacteria > Burkholderiales > Burkholderiaceae_C > Rhodoferax. Next base: position 5,857 of record JAIFMR010000091.1, read on the forward strand.
CCCGAGTCAGCCATCTCGTGATAGAAGTCGTTACCTTCACGGGTACGCTCACCCACACCGGCAAACACGGACAAACCGCTGTGTGCCTTGGCGATATTGTTGATCAGTTCCATCATGTTCACGGTCTTGCCAACACCGGCACCACCGAACAAACCGACCTTGCCGCCCTTGGCGAACGGGCAAACCAAGTCAATCACCTTGATGCCGGTTTCCAGCAATTCTTGCGATGGGCTGAGTTCGTCGTAGGTAGGTGCCTTGCGGTGAATGGACGCGAGCTTGGCGGAATTGACCGGGCCACGCTCGTCGATCGGGTTGCCCAACACGTCCATGATGCGGCCCAAAGTCGCCGTGCCCACGGGCACAGAGATCGGGTTGTGGGTGTTGGATACCATCAGGCCACGGCGCAAACCGTCGCTGGAACCCAGTGCAATGGTGCGCACAATGCCGTCACCAAGTTGCTGCTGTACCTCTAGGGTCAGGGTTGAGCCTTCAAGTTTGAGTGCGTCATACACCTTGGGCATGTGATCCCGTGGAAACTCCACGTCAACCACAGCGCCGATGCACTGAACAATCTTGCCTTGAACATTTGAGTTCGTTTGTGTGTTCTGTTGAGCCATTTGGTTTTGCTCCAATAATTTGAATCTTGCGAGGGGGCCGTCACTTATGCGCCGATGGCGGCTGCACCTGAGACGATTTCCGACAACTCTTTGGTGATGGCGGCTTGACGGGTTTTGTTGTAAACCAGCTTCAGCTCACCGATCACATTGCCGGCATTGTCAGTTGCTGCTTTCATGGCGACCATGCGAGCAGCATGCTCAGAGGCCATGTTTTCCGCAACGGCCTGAAAGACCAGTGCTTCAACATAACGCAAAAGCAGGTCGTCGATCACCGTTTGAGCATCGGGCTCATAAATGTAGTCCCAGGCGTGTTTGGCACCACTGGATGCCTCACTGGCGCGAGTCTCTTCTTGCATCTGAACGGCCGACAGGGGCAGCAGTTGCTCCATCACCACTTCCTGCCGCATCGTGTTAATGAAGCGGGTGTAGGACAAGTAAACTGCGCTGATCTCACCCTTGGCGTAAGCGTCCAGCAGCACCTTGACCGGCCCAATCAGTCGGTCCAGGTGTGGCCGGTCACCCAGCTGGGTCACATGTGCTGCGACCCTTGCACCAATGCGGTTCAGGAAACCCAAGCCTTTGTTGCCAATAGCCACCGTTTGCGTGGTCATGCCTGCAGCCTGAACTTCGCGCAGCTTGTTTGTCACACCACGCAGTACGTTGGTGTTGAGACCACCGCACAGCCCTTTGTCTGTGGTCACCACGATCATGCCAACGACTTTGGCGTCGTTGGGTTTCATGAAGGCATGAACATACTCCGGATTCGCCTGACCCAGATGGGCAGCGATGTTGCGCACCTTTTCTGCGTACGGCCTGGCAGCACGCATGCGCTCTTGAGCCCGGCGCATCTTGGAGACGGAAATCATCTCCATGGCCTTGGTGATCTTCTTCGTGCTTTCGAAGTTTTTGATCTTGCCGCGTATTTCCTTGCCTGTTGCCATATCAGTCTTGTTCAATTCGGCCTCAGCATCTTTGTCCATGGCGCGATCTGCTTCCATTTTGGACAGCAGCGCTGCATGTTTGTCTTTCAGATAGCCATGCAAACCGTGTTCGAACGCCAGTACCTTGTTGACTGCAACATCGTCAAGGTAACCCTTGTTGACAGCAAACAGGGTCGAGCCCATGAGAGAGATCGACAGCGGGCTGTACTGAGCTTGTTTGAGCAATTCGGTCACGCGGGCACCACGGTCCAACTGCTTGCGGGTCGCTTCGTCCAGATCAGACGCAAACTGTGCAAACGCTGCCAACTCGCGGTACTGGGCCAAGTCGGTACGAATACCACCGGACAAGTTTTTGATCAGCTTGGTTTGTGCTGCACCACCCACACGAGACACCGAAATACCAGCGTTAATAGCTGGACGAACACCGGCATTGAACAGGCTGGTCTCCAGGAAGATCTGGCCGTCTGTGATGGAAATCACGTTGGTTGGCACAAACGCAGACACGTCACCTGCTTGGGTTTCAATGATGGGCAATGCCGTCAATGAACCTGTCTTGCC
>JAIFMR010000024.1 GCA_020048255.1 Rhodoferax sp.
GCTCTCGCCCGCGCCAAAAACACAAGGTTCTACATAGCCTTGGCAGTCTCGCGTGCCCAGAAAAACATCTTGCCGACCCCCACGTTCGACCATCCGCCGGGCAATCGCGAGATGTTTGGTGGCAATTCGGTCATCCTTCAATTCAGGGCGGTGAAGATTCCACTCAAAATGCGCACGCACCTGGTATTCAACATCCGCAAGAAAGGTGTAAATCGCTAATGTGTTGCCGCCGCCGAAGTCCAAAGGTTTGGTGCCTTTGGTCTGTGTTCTGATGCGCTTCATTAGCCGCACTTCATCAATCACCCAGATAAGCGTTGGCTTCCAGTAAATCGACTTGGTAATGCCCTTAAGAGCCTCATAAGTGGGAATGTGATAAGAGCATTTTTCACCTCCGATTTTGGTCAAGGGGTCGGTAAACAAGGCATGTCGGGCCGAGACCTTAAATTCGATGCCATTCGGGTTAGCCATATAGAACCTCCATATTTCCTTCGGGTGTGGTTGCAAGCCCAAACTCGGCGCTGTAGTAGCGCGAGTCGATCAAAAACAAAATATCGGTGTCTGGCCTGACTGCGCGAACCACACCAGCCTTTTGCAGCTTTTCCAATACATTGGGGAAAACGTTCACGCTGTACTGCTGGGCCTTGCGCAATAAGTCAAATTCTTTGTCGGGCATGTAGGCGCTGCACAAATCGGCAATTAAATCCCGGCCCGCCTGTTCATATGGCACCAGCACACCCCGCGTTGGCGCATCAATGGCTTTAAACGCACGGGCGGCCGCCATGAACGATTGCCGGAGATAAATGTCAGGTGCTTTTCCTGCGACTTTGGCGTGCTCTGCAGAGGCAATCGTGTTGCAGGACAACAGATTCAACAAACTGTCGTGATGTCCCAGATGCTTTTCAGAAACTGGATAGACCATTTCGTCAGCTCTGGCGTAAAAATAGTTTTGGAAATACCAAGCCAAAGCCTGCGGCCCTATCAGGTTGTTGCCGAATTTGCCGGGGTTCTCGCCAAAATCGCTAAACACTCGCTCAGCCTTGTCGCGGCCAATCCGAATATCGGGGAGCATGTTCAAGTTTTCGTCTTGCGGGTTAATGACATGAACAATCCCACAATCCTGTCGACCATTGCGATTACAGCGCCCAGCCGCTTGCGCAATTGAGTCCAGACCGGCTGTAAACCGAATGACACAACCAAAATCAACATCCACACCGGCTTCGATCAACTGGGTACTGATGCACAAGGTTGGCGTTTGCGCTTCCAGGTCATCTCGGACTTGCGTCAGGATGACTTTCCGATGGGCGGGGCACATATTGGTGCTGAGGTGATAAACCTTGAATTCAGCAAGTTGTTTGCACTGCCGGTAGATGGCCTGTGCAGCAATTTTTGTATTGACGATAACCAGGCAGCTCTGAGCCCTTCCAACCTCACATAGCGCCAGCGCCGCAATGTCCTCTATCGACCAACCGTTGTTTCTGAGCTGATTCTTTACCTCGACCCGTTTCAGCCCATCAAACAAGCCTTGTACATCGGGCATGATTTCGTGACCGTCGGCTAACTGCATGGCACCTTTGGTCGAATCAACCTTGTTCAGCAAGGGTTGTGTTGCAGTACATAAAACCACGGTGCTATTGCAATGGTTGGTCAAGAAACTGATTGCGTTGTTAAACAGATGCACACAATTGACCGGCAGGGTCTGAATTTCATCAAAGATCAGCACGGTGTTGGCCAGTTGGTGCATGCGCCGGGCACCTCGGGTACCGGAACCAAACAAGGTTTCCAGAAACTGAACGCTGGTGGTGTAAACCACCGGTGCATCCCAGTTTTCAGAGAGCATTTTGCTGCGCCAAGTTTGTGATTCAGGAGTCAGATTGGAATGATGTTCCAGAACCACAGAGCCGGGCACCACGCCTTGTGGCTCCAAAACACCACGAACCACCTCCGCGTTTTGATCAATGATGGAGGTAAATGGAATGACATAAATCACGCGGTCCATCTGGTGTGTCTTGGCATGCTGCAGTGCAAACCGCAGGCTCGCCAGTGTTTTTCCGCCGCCTGTGGGCACTGTCAGAGTGAAGATGCCACGCTGTCGCTGGGCAGCATTAAAACAATGCTGAGAAATATCTTGACGAAGTTGATCAATGGGATAACGTGGTGTGAAGTCAGCCAGATGCGCTTCGAGACGGATGCACAAAGAATTCCAATCGGCATAACGGCCACTCATGCGCATTTTGGCCAGCCTGGGGTTTTCGAAATCTGCGGTGTCGATGCGATCAGCGTCAATCAAACAACTGAACAAAAACCGCACCAGCAGCCCGATGTGTTGCTGCGTCACGATACTGCGATCATTTTTTTCTGGCGAGTTCCGTATGATTTTGCCGACAAGACTCTGCATTGAACGAATCAGTGAAGGCTCTTTCATGAGCGCGTGAGCACGCAACAGAACAATGTCATCAGCAGCGCCCAGCGCTTCATGTAAATGGCTTCGTTCATCCACCTTGTCCATTCGCTTGCTAAACAAGTTCTCCCCAAGGCTGTTTTCGTCAGCGCTTAAACAGTCGATCAGACCAGAGTGATGCGAGGCGATGCACAACGCCAATATCTGCGCGACGATCTGACCGAGTTGCCCAAATTTGGCGACTTCTTGCCACACCAGTTGTGCGCCGGCTGTGGAATGATCGACTTTCCCCTTCAGTCCTTTGGCATCGACAAAATCGTCTTCGTCCGGGTTCAGCAGCTCAACAGCAGATTTCAAGTAGTTTTGAAACTCTGCGCTGTACTTTCCCAGGTCGTGCAACAAGCCAATTAACTTCCCGTGCGTTGGCAAACCGATTTTGTTGGCGAACTCACCCGACAAACGCGCAACTCCTTTCAGATGGTCAGGAAGCAGCTGAATGACGCCATCAGCTTTTCGTACATGGGCAATGTGTTTTGGCATGGCGAATTCCTTCCTTAAATGTAGTTGACTTGCGTGTAGCGTATGCCCCCGCAGGCTCACCACATGACACTCTGCCCAAACCCACAAGAATATTTTTTATCCATCTTATTCACATCCTCGCCCCGGGCGGGATTCGAACGGAGTGTTGGTGATGCTCCACCAGTTAGCCGTCATTCCTGCTTTGCGCCAGCCGAGGATGACGCAGCAGACAAATGCCACGACACGGCTTCTATGAACAAACAGCCTGCAGCCCATACGCAGCAATCGCTGATAGCTATGTAATTGATACAACCTCGATATCTGTAGAAGTGTGCACCCGGTTTCGGTGGCAGGTAAATGCCACCGACCATGGGCTGTCGCCTTAAACTGCCTTGGTTACCCCCTGTTGTTTCTGCAACCACGACCATTCCCCATGACCGACCAAACCGCCCGTCTCAAAGTCCTCAGCGCTGGTATCTTCAGCCTGCTTCTGACGCTGGGGGTAGCACGCTTTGCCTACACGCCCTTGTTGCCGCTGATGCAGCAGCAAGCGGGTTTGGGCGTGGCGCAGGCCGGTTGGCTGGCAGCCATCAACTACGCCGGTTATCTGAGCGGCGCGCTGATTGCCTCGCAAATCAGCAGTCTGGTGCTCAAAGACCGGCTCTACCGCATTGGCATGGTGCTGGCCATTCTTAGCACGCTGGTCATGGCGCTCACCACCAACGTCTGGGTGTGGGCGCTGTCGCGCTATGTGGCAGGGCTGACCAGTTCGGCGGGCATGTTGCTGGGCACCGGGCTGATTCTGAACTGGCTGATCCGCCACAACCACCGCAGTGAGCTGGGCATCCACTTTGCCGGCATCGGGCTGGGCATTGCCGGCTGCTCGGCAGCCGTGATGCTGATGCACCCGGCGCTGGACTGGCGCCAACAATGGTGGGCTTTTACCGCCATTGGCTGCGTGCTGCTGTACCCGGCGCTGGCCTGGTTGCCGCCACCTGACCAGACCGGCCTGACCGCCAGCGGCCAGACCATGCACGACAAGCCGCCGAGCCCGCTGTACCTGCGCATCTTCATGGCGGCGTATTTTTGTGCCGGGTTTGGTTATGTGGTGAGCGCCACGTTTATTGTGGCCATCGTCAACCAGTTGCCGGGGCTGGCTGGCCGGGGCAACCTGGCGTTTCTGGCAATTGGCCTGGGTGCGGCCCCTGCGTGCATCAACTGGGACTTTATTGCCCGGCGTACTGGCGATCTCAACGCGCTGATTTTGGCTGCGGTGCTGCAAATTGTGGGCATTCTTTTGCCCGTGATGGTCGGCGGGCTGGCTGCCGCACTGTTGGGTGCACTGCTGTTTGGCGGCACTTTCATCGGCATGGTGAGCCTGGTGCTGAGCATGGCGGGGCGCTACTACCCCACCCGCCCGGCCAAGATGATGGGCAAAATGACGCTGTCTTACGGTGTGGCACAAATCATCGGCCCGGCCATTACCGGCCAACTGGCCCTGCAACTGGGCAGCTACAACGCCGGGCTGTACTGTGCCGCTGGCGTGATGACGGTCGGCACATTGCTGCTGCTGGTGCTCAAAGCGATAGAAAAACGCGATGCCAACCGTTCAGTGGCCGGCGTTTAGGGGCCGAATCAAGCGGTATTTACCGCGATGCGTCTAGGCCGTGCTTCATCGGATTTGGGAAGTTCAATGCGCAGCACGCCATCGCGGTAGGTTGCTTTGGTCTGGTCAGCTTTTACAGCCGCAGGCAATTCGACGTTGCGACGAAAGTTGCCGTACGCGCTTTGCACGACGCGCCACTGACCTTCAGACACCTCGCGGTCTATGCGCTTCTCGCCCCATACGGTGAGCACGTCGCCATGCAACGCGACGTTGAAGTCCTCTCGTTGCATGCCAGGCGCCTCGATGCGCACGGTCACTGCGTCGGCACTCTCGATGACGTCAGCAGCCAAGAAGGCCCAGCCGGTCATGCGCGGCCCTTTTGTCTGAGACGGGTGTCCGCCAGACGTGTTGTCAGGCGCGTTTTCGGTGGATTGCACCGCAGGCCAGAATCGCGTCAGTGCGCCGCTGGCACGGGTACTGATCTCGCGCCAGCCGTCCGACAATGACTCCCACGCCTGATCCGCGCCTTGCTTGATTTGCTCAGCAAGTTTGGTCATGGTTAATCCTTTCTGTACAAGATGGAGTCGTGTTTTCCCGCCAACGCAAGGCTCAACCCGCTGTGACGGTGATCCTGCGCGGCTGCGCATGCGCCTGCTTGGGAATACGCAGGCTCAGAACACCATCCTTCAGGTTAGCCTCGATGCGGGTGGTGTCGAGTTCCCGGCTCAGCGTGAAGCTGCGGCGATAGCGTGGAACACGTACTTCGGCATAAATGGCTTCCAGACCGTCGGGTGTGCGTTGCTGCATGCCACCTTCTATCAGCAAGGACTCACCTTCCACCTTTAGCTCCAACTCCTCTTTGGACACACCCGGCATGTCGGCCAGCAGCGTGATGCCAGATGCGTCCTCAAACACATCAACAGCGGGGAGTACGGCGCGTTGTTGCTGGTCCTGTTCAGCTGAGGCAGTGCTGACTTGTTTGTTGTTTCGCATGGTCATTTCTCCTTTGTTACATGGTGAATTACTGCACGGCGATACGCGTTGGCTGAGCCGATTCGCGTCGTGCAATGCTGATTTGCAAAATACCGTCACGGTAGCTGGCGTTGACATTGGTCGGGTCGATGTCATCGGGCAATGAGACCGTGCGAGTGAAGCGGCCGACCACCCGTTCACGCGCAAAAAACTGCACGGAAGTGCTCTTCTCAGGGATGCCGGATTCTCGATCGCCAGCGATGCGCAATACACCGCGATCCAGCGTGATCTCGACTTTAGACGCATCCAGACCAGGCGCAAAGGCATATACCTCCACACTGTTTGGTGTGCGTCCGACATTGATGGCAGGCAATGTTCCGGGGGTGACCGAGCGAATACTGCTGGGCAGGCCCGAAAATCCAAACGCTTCGTCCAGTTCCCTGCGCAGAAGTTCAAATTGACCGAACAGGTTGTTGGGCTGGTTCCACAAAGATACATACATGGCGTGTCCTCCGTTGGGTTGATAAAAACCGGCAGGAGTCCAGTTCCAGCCGGCTCAGCACAAGAAATAGGGACTGAAAAAGTGAATTCAAGAGGCCCAAACCATCGGGTCACGCAGACCGCCAAAAACGCCCGTCTGCACTGCAGGAAGTGCAGCACTATCAATTTCTTCGCGTTGAAAGGCGAAATCGCTGATGGCCTGCGCCATCATTCGCACCGCCGAATTAACTTGTGCCCGGCGTACAACTCAATCAGGAAGCACGGCATTGACCGCCGCGCCAGCAACATTGACACCGGTCTTGACAACGGTGGCTGTCACCGACACAGCAGCATCTGCCACAGCGATAACGGCGCACCCGCTGCACAGAAGAGCGACAGATACAGCCAAAACCCTGGCGAGTGCATTGCAAATCCGATTCATAAGCGTATTTCCAATCATCGATTGCTCAAACATTTAGCGTCCACCTACAGGATGCACGGATATTTTCGCTCCATCCGCACCGATGACCGCGTCGCCGTCTTCCTTGCCAAAGGCTCCCGCAAGCTTGACGTCCGCTGGCGCGTCAAATCACCTTGCGTTGGCGCATGTCAGCGATTTGGGTGGCGTCCAGCCCCAGCGTTGCCAGCACTTCATCCGTATGCTCACCCAGTCTGGGCGGCGCACGGTGCAGCACGGGTGGTGTGGCGGTCAGGCGCAGCGGGCTGGCGACGGTGAGGATGTTGACCACTGGCACTACATTATCAGTAGCTGTTGGCGCTTTATCTGTAAGGGCTGCAGGCTGTTTTACCACTAAACCCCGAGCCAGAACCTGGGGGTCGGCAAAGGCCTGGGCCATGTCGTTGATGGGGCCGCAGGGCACGGCTTTGTCTTCCAGCAGCGTGATCCAGGCGGCGGTGCTGCGCGTGCGGGTCACCGGCAGCATCAGCGCAAACAGCGCCTCACGGTTTTTCACGCGCAGGGTGTTGCTGGTGAAGCGCGCGTCCTGTGTCCAGCCGGGGTGGCCGGCGGCTTCGCAAAAGCGGGCAAACTGGCCGTCGTTGCCAATGGCCAGCAACATCGACCCGTCGGCGGTGTCAAAGGTCTGGTAAGGCGCCAGGCTGGGGTGGGTGTTGCCCTGGCGCTGTGGCACTTTGCCGGTGTTCAAAAAGCCCGCCGCCTGGTTGGCCAGCACCGCCATGCCCACATCCAGCAAGGCCATGTCGATGTGCTGGCCCTGACCGGTTTGGTGGCGCGCCTCAACCGCCGCCAGGATGGCGCTTGTGGCGTAAATGCCGGTCAGGATGTCGATCAACGCCACGCCAATGCGCATCGGCCCGCCGCCCGGCGTGCCATCGGCCTGGCCAGTGATGCTCATCATGCCGCTCATGGCCTGAATCATCAGGTCGT
>JAIFMR010000216.1 GCA_020048255.1 Rhodoferax sp.
GGTTGTAGTCTTGCATCTGCCAGCCAAGTTTGGCGCTCTTGCCATTGCCCAAAATATCAAACTGGCGCGAGCGAACCTGCGCCGCCGATGAAAACTCTTGCGCTTGTGTCATATCCACACGCGTTGGCTCCAGGGCCAACATCATGGAAGTCTCGATGTCGCCCGCATGGATGCCAAAGCGGTGCTCATCCGGGCCAAACAAGGCATTGACGTCCTGGCCTGTGGCGTCGAGCAAGGGCAGGTTGAACCAGCTCACGCTGTAGACCAACAGGCCCAAGCGCGCGCGCAAGTCCCGCGCCACCAGGTCCATCACGCTGACATTGCCGCCATGGGCGTTGAACAAAACCAATTTTTTGACGCCGGTGGCAGCGACGGACTCGCCGATGTCGGTCCACAGGCGCAGGATGGTTTCATTCTTCAGCGTCAGGGTGCCGGCAAAACCCGCGTGTTCAGGGCTCAGCCCGATGCTTTGCGTCGGCAAAAACAGCACGCTCAGGTCACCTGGCAAATGCGGCAAGGCTGCGGCAACGATGCCATTGACCAGCACAGTGTCGACACTCAGTGGCAAATGCGGACCATGCTGCTCAGTGGCAGCCACGGGAAGCACGGCTATAGTGCGAGCCAACTCGCCGCGTGCCTGCAGCGCAGCCAAATCCCGCGTGCTCCAGTCGGCCCAGTAACGTGAAGGCGTACTCATGGCAACAGCTCAGGCCTTTTTCATGAACTCGGCCTTGAGCATGAAGGCGCCCTGGTCGGTTTTACAGTCCACCTCATGGTCACCAGCGCCCTCTGGCAGACGAATCCCCTTGATTTTGGTGCCTTTCTTCAGCACGATGGACGAGCCCCTGACCTTCAGGTCCTTGATCAGGATCACCGTGTCGCCATCGGCCAGCGGGTTGCCGTTGGCGTCCTTGACCGGGCCACCGGCCTCGTCGCCTTCGGCTGCCGCGGCAGTCTGGGGCCATTCAAAGCCACAGTCCGGACAAACATAGTTGTCACCATCAGGGTAGGTGTTTTCAAGGGAGCATTGGGGGCAGGCAGGCAAATTGGACATGGTCTTGGCGTGATTCAAACAATGAGACTTCAGAGCGGGCAAGTGTACGAGGGCAGACTGTGGGTCTTGCGCGTCCAAGTCAGCCGGTATTATTCATGGCATGACCCAAGACCTCTTTCGCCAAGACGCTTACCAGACCGAATGCATCGCCAAGGTGACCGCCATCACGCCGCAAGGCATCGTGCTTGATCGCACCGTGTTTTACCCACTGGGCGGCGGCCAGGCGGGCGACTCCGGCTGGCTGGCGCTGGCAGATGGCCGTCAGATCGACATCATTGACACCCGCAAAGGCAAAGCGGCTGATGGCAGCTTCACAAAGGAAATCGCCCATCAGCCCAAGCAGGACGTGCTTGAGCAGCTATTAAATCAGGATTACGCCCAAACCACCCAACTGGCGGTGGGTGACACCGTCACGGCCCGTATCGACTGGTCGCGCCGCCACCGCATGATGCGCTTTCATACCTGCAGCCACTTGCTTTGCCAGATCGTGCCGCAGCTGGTGAACGGCTGCTCCATCACGCCTGACTACGCGCGACTGGACTTCAACATGACCGACGCGCTGGACAAAGAGGCCTTGAGCGCTGCCATCGCGCAGCTGGTTGCGGCCGCCCACCCGGTAGCGGTGGGCACCATCACCGACGAAGAACTCGACGCCAACCCGGCATGGGTCAAGAGCATGTCGGTGCAGCCACCCCGTGGCAGCGGGCAGATTCGCACGATCAGGATAGGCGTCGACACCCTGATCGACCTGCAACCCTGTGGCGGCACCCACGTGGCCAACACCGCAGAAATTGGCCACGTGGTCGTCACCAAAATTGAAAAGAAGTCGGCATCAACCCGGCGCGTGGTGCTGGGTTTTGCTGCATGAGTCGAAGTCAGGTTAAAAACATCACCGGTGACTCGTTTTTTGCCTGGGATGGCGATGTGCTGGTGGTCAACGTGTTGGGCAAGCCCAGCGCCAGCAAGGATGCGATTGGCAAGCCCAAAGGCACACAACTCAAGATCAGCGTCACCGCCGCACCGCTCAATGGCAAGGCCACCGACCACATGGTGCGATTTCTGGCGCCTCTGTTCGGGGTGAATGTGTCGGCCATTGAGGTGGTTTTTGGCCAGGAAAACATCAATAAACAACTGCGCATCAAGGCGCCGAGCAAACTCCCCTCGGTGTTTACCCGTGAAACAAGGCAACTTTCCCCGCTTGAACCCACCCGCTGAAGACAGCCAGACAAACTTTCATTACCATCTGCTCCGGCACAATTTTTCATTCTTCAACAAGGATTGAGGCGTTATGAACATCAACAGCCTGGGTATTCGTGCACGTATCACGGTGGGCTTGGCTCTGGTTCTGCTGCTTGCAGTGCTCAGCGCGGCCAACTCCTGGTACCGCAACCTGTCGGTGAAATACGAAGCGGGCGAGGTGTCCAACTCCTGGATCCCTGCGATTGAAAACCTGGGCCACATGAAAGGCTTTGTGGCTGACCACTACCTGCTCGTGAGTGACCGCATGGCCGGCCGGGACAGCAGCGACGCCGCCACCTTTGCCAAAAAGTTGCAGGAGTTGGATGGGGCCATGGCCAAAGCCACCGAGGTATACGCCGCCACCCTGCTGACCTACACCGAAGACAACGCCGTGCAGGGCAATGCTGAAAAAGCGCTGTACGCTGACTTTCAGAGCAAACGCGATGCCTACTTCAACATCGCAAAAGAAAGCTTGGCTGGCATAGAAGCGGCCAGCAGTTCCGAAGAAAGCCAGGGCCTGGCCCGTCAATTGTTTTCGGAAAAAGCCCCCACATCGTTTCGTGCCTCCTATTCAGCCATGGAAGCCATCCTGCAATTCAACCTGGAAGGCACGGCCGGCGCCGCCAAAAAAGTGACCGATACCGTCACTTCCGCAGAAATCACCATGCTGGTCACCACGTTTGTGATCATTCTGGTCGGCCTCGGCTTGATCTGGGTGATTCCGCAGAGTGTGATTCACCCCGTGCAGGACGCCGTGAAGCTGGCCCACAGCATTGCCAATGGGGATCTGACCCACCAAGTCACCATCAAAGGCAAGGACGAGCTGGGTGAACTGCTGGGCAGCCTGGAGATGATGCAAGACAAATTGTCGGGCGTGGTGGCCAACGTGCGCCAAGGCTCCGAGTCGGTGGCCAATGCCAGCGCTGAAATCGCCCAGGGCAACCATGACCTTTCTGCACGCACCGAAAGCCAGGCCAGTTCCCTGGAGCAAACAGCAGCCTCCATGGAAGAACTCAGTGCCACAGTCAAGCAAAACGCTGACAGTGCGCGTCAGGCCAATCAGCTGGCAATGAATGCATCGGCCGTTGCGAGTCAAGGTGGCGAAGTGGTGGCCCAGGTGGTTGACACCATGAAAGGTATCAACGAAGCCTCACGCAAGATATCGGACATCATCAGCGTGATCGACGGCATTGCCTTTCAGACCAACATCTTGGCCTTGAACGCGGCGGTCGAAGCCGCGCGCGCCGGGGACCAGGGCCGGGGTTTTGCAGTGGTGGCCAGTGAGGTGCGTAGCTTGGCTGGGCGCAGTGCCGAGGCGGCCAAGGAAATCAAAACCCTCATCAATGCCAGTGTGCAACGTGTTGAGCAAGGCACCACCCTGGTGGATCAAGCCGGCACCACTATGACGGAAGTGGTGAGCTCGATTCGCCGCGTGACTGACATCATGGGTGAAATCAGTGCTGCGAGCAATGAGCAGTCCCTGGGAGTATCCCAAGTGGGTGAAGCCGTGACCCAAATGGACCAGGTGACGCAGCAGAATGCCGCGCTGGTGGAAGAAATGGCGGCGGCTGCCAGCAGTCTCAAATCCCAGGCGCAAGATCTGGTCCAGGTGGTGGCCATTTTCAAGTTGTGATCTCCCACACCCGGGTCAAGCCCGAGGACAGCGCGATCCGGTGGCAACACACTGTGCCAAAACTGCGCTGAGCAGGGCGGGGACGAGCGCATAATAATTTGCCTACCCCCCTCCTGCCTCATGACAAGCCAAAGACTTTTACCCCAAGACCTCCGACTGACGGTCGATGTCAGCAACTTCGGGTTCGCCGACACATCTGAGCTGCTACACCTGCCCCTGCCCTGGATCGGGCAGGAGCGTGCCGAGCAGGCCGCCCGCTTCGGCCTGGAGATGGACCAACCTGGCTACAACCTGTTTGTCCTGGGCGAGGTCGGTAGTGGCCGCACCACCCTGCTCGGTCAGATGATGCAGGCACACGCGGCCCAACGGCCGGTGCCGCCGGACCTGTGTTACCTGCACAATTTTGATGCCCCGGAACACCCACGCGCCTTGCGCCTGCCCGCAGGGGAGGGTCGCTTGCTGCGCCAGTTGATGGCCCAGCTGGCCAAAAACCTGCAATCTGACATTCCCAAACGGCTGGCGGCACCGGAGTTCAAGGGCGAGAGTGACCGCATTGAAAACGCCTGCAAGGTTGAAGAAGACCGCCTGTATGCCGAGCTCAGTGCCTTTGCCGAGAAGCTTCACTTTGGCCTGATGCGTGAACAAGGCAACATGGTCTTTACCCTGAGGGATGAACACGGCGAGCCCCTGACGTCGGGCAAGGCCATGGCCCTCACCCCTGAGCAGCGGATCAAGATCGATGCCGACGAGGAAGCCCTGCGCAGCGAGATCAATCGACACCTGGAAAAAACCACGACCCTGAAGCGGGCCATGAACGAGAAGCTGGCTGCCCTGCGCCGCCCCACCGTCAAACCCCTGCTGGACCATGAACTGCAGGAGATTCGCAATGCCATGCGCAAGCAGATCAAGGACACAGTCAAGCTCGGAAGCTACCTCGATCGGATTGGGCGCGAGGTACTGGACAACCTGGAGTTGTTTGAACCCGCTGAAGATGAAGATGACGTGCGGCTGGACGCCCTGCTGGACCTGCTGTCGCGCTTTCGGGTCAATGTGGTGGTGGATAACCATGACCTCAAGGGCGCACCGGTGATCCAGGAGGACAACCCGCAGTTTCACACCCTGTTTGGCGGCATTGAATACGAGTCGGACGAGCGTCTTCTGGTGACCGATTTCTCACGCATTCGCGCCGGTAGCCTGCTCAAGGCCCATGGCGGTTTTTTGATGCTGCACCTGCGTGACCTGCTGAGCGATGAGTCGGTCTGGGAGAAGCTGCGCCGCTTTTTGCGCAGCGGCCACCTGCAAATCGAAGAACCCGGCATGCTGTATGCGCCCATGGCGGCGGTCACCCTGGCACCGGAACCGATTGACGTGGAGGTCAAGATCGTATTGATTGCCTCGGTCGACGAATACTATGCGGTGCAGGAAGGCGACCCTGAATTTGCCCGCCGTTTTCTGTGCAAAGTGGACTTTGCCGAGAGCTTTCGGGCCACGCCTGAGTCCAGCCAGTCCACTGCCATTTTTGTCGCGCACGCGTGCGAGCGCCTGGGCTTGCTGCACTTCAATGCGGCAGCGGTGGCCACGCTGCTGGAAGAAACCCACCGCGAGGCCGAAGACCAGACCCGTCAAAGTGCCATTTTTTCGATCTCGGAGGCCCTGGTGGTTGAAAGCAGCGCCCTGGCCCGCCAACGCGCGGCCAGTCTGGTGGATGCAACCGATGTGCAAGCCGCACACCAGGCCCGGGTGCACCGCCATAACTACCCGGAGCAACGCCTGCAGGAAACCATTGTGGACGGTGAACGCTTGCTGGAGGTCACTGGCCAAAGGGTGGGGCAAATCAATGGCCTCACCGTGATCGACCTGGGCGACTACCAGTTTGGTTTTCCGGTTCGGGTCACAGCGCGCACCTATGCCGGTGAAGAGGGCTTGCTCAACATCGAACGCGAGGTCGAGCTATCGGGGCCGATCCATGACAAAGGCGTGCTGATTTTGCACAGCTACCTCTCCAGTCTGTTCGCCCACATTGCACCGCTGGCGATGAACGCGTCGGTGGTGTTTGAACAGGAATACAACGGCGTCGAAGGCGACTCTGCCTCTTGCGCCGAGTTTTTTGCCCTGCTGTCCAGCCTGTCCGGGCTGACGCTGCGCCAAGGGATTGCCGTCACAGGTGCGGTGAACCAGCACGGTGAAATGCTGCCCGTGGGCGGCATCAATGAAAAAATCGAGGGCTATTTCAAGAGCTGCGAGCTACTTGGCCTGGACGGCCTGCAAGGCGTTTTGATACCAAGTCGCAACCGCCGCCATTTGATGCTGAACCAGCGCTTGGTCAATGCCGTCGAACAAGGGCGTTTTCATATCTACACCGCCGAGCAAGCCAGCGAAGGCATGGAGCTGCTCACGGGTGTGCCGTTTGGCAGCCGCTTGTCAGGTAGCTACCCTGCAGACACGGTGTTGGGGCATGCCCAGGCCACTCTGCAACGCTTCCGCCTGGCCTGTGAAGGTCTGGGTTCGAACCAGGCTGAGCGCCGCCACCACAAACGCAATGCCGGGCGTGGACCACAGTTTTAAGTGCAGAACGTTTCCAATCTTTTTTCGAATAGCGATGGTTTCTTCAAAATCGTCCAGACCTATTCCAATCAGCCCATCGCGCTGTTAGCCCTGTTTTTAACCGCTTCATGCCTCATGATTTGGCGGCTGCAGGTCATGGAGCACAAAGGGTTCGAGGGCACCGTCCTTGGCACGCTGATCATGCCCTACTGCTCGGGGTTCGCCAATCTCGTGTTTGCCTATGTGATGAGCGACTCCGCCAACAACGGTGGCCTGGTGATGGAGAACTGTCTTGTGAACAACGTCACCAATCTGACATTGATCCTTGGATTTGCCGCGATTTTTGGTACTTCGACAGGTGACAAAAAGCGCAGTATCAGAAATAAAGTCAAACCAGCCACAGCTTTGCAACGCATCAGCGGGTTAAACGTTTTATTCAGTCTGGTTGCACTGTTCTTGTTCACGGGCACCCTTTGGGCCTTGGCCAAGGACGCTGTCATCGACTTCTATGACGGGCTCGTATTGATCGCCCTGTTTGTCTTTTGGCAGGTGCTGCACGTCTTTGAAATCTTGAAAGAAAAGATCAGAAAGAACAAAACCCTGCAATGGAGCATCCTGTTCGACCTGCTAGCTATCGCTGTCAGTGCCTATGGCATCTACTATTCAACCGACCATCTGGTGACATGGGTCTCTGAGGCTGGAAGTCAGTATGTTGGTTTTTCAAAACTGGGTTGGATGAGCGGTTTGCTGATGGTTTTGCCCAATGCCTTGATTGCGCTGTACTACGCACGACGCGGCCGGCAAGATATTGTGCTCAGTTCACAAATTGGTGATGGGCATATTTGCATCCCCATGTGTATTGGCCTCTTTGCTGTTTTCAACACGATTC
>JAIFMR010000200.1 GCA_020048255.1 Rhodoferax sp.
GTGAGCGTCCAGCTTAAAGCAGCCACGCATTGTTGATTGATTTTCATACGAGAATTGTCGCAGTTTGAGTTGGCCAGATTTCCCGGCCGATATCAAAATTTCTGGAGAAATCAATGGACATTACTCAAGCACTGCCTCTTTTGGGGGGCCTCAGCCCGCAAGTTTTCATGAAGCGCCACTGGCAAAAGAAGCCCTTGCTGGTGCGCCAGGCAGTGCCTGGTTTCAAGCCGCTGCTGGATCGTGCCGAATTGTTTGAGTTGGCCGCCAACGAAGACGCCCAGACCCGCATGGTGATTCAGGAGCCCGGAAAAAAACCGGGCTGGCGCTTCAAGCAGGGGCCATTTCAGCGTAAGGCGTTGCCACCTCTGAAGCAGCCCGGTTGGACGATTTTGGTGCAGGGCGTGGATCTGCACGTGGAATCTGTGCATCAGCTCATGAATCAGTTTCGGTTTGTGCCCGATGCCCGCTTGGACGATTTGATGATCAGCTTCGCGACCGATGGTGGCGGTGTGGGGCCGCATTTTGACAGTTACGACGTGTTTTTGCTGCAAGCACACGGGCGCAGACGCTGGCGCATTGGTCGGCAAAAGGATTTGAGTTTGCAGGCTGGTGTGCCCTTAAAGATTCTCTCCAATTTTGTGCCCGAAGAAGAATTTGTTCTGGAGCCCGGGGACATGCTGTATCTGCCACCGGGCTATGCACATGATGGCATTGCTGACGGCGAATGCATGACCTACTCGATCGGTTTTCGGATCCCCAACAAGGCCGAACTGGCGCGCGAGTTGTTGCAGCGCCTGGCTGAGGACGCAGAAGATGAAGTCGGTGTTGCGCTGTACAAGGACCCGAATCAGGTGGCGGTTGTCCAACCGGCGGAGATTCCACCCAAGATGCTCGAGTTTGCCGACAGGGCACTGCAAGACGCCCTGCGTGACCCGCACGCGATGGCCCGGGGTCTGGGTGAGTACATGACCGAACCCAAGCCCAATGTGTGGTTTGAAGCCTTGGAATCGGCCGTTGCTGATGATGTGGACCTGCTCAAAAGTGGTGTGCGTTTGGACCGTCGGACCAAAATGATGTTTGATGCGCATCATATTTTCATCAATGGCGAGAGTTTCACCGCCACAGGCAAAGACGCACTTGCCATGCGTCAGTTGGCCAATCAGCGCGAGCTCAACGTCAAGGAAGTCCAGAAAATCAGTGCGCAGGCACGCGAACTGGTTTTGTCTTGGGTTCAGGCCGGCTGGTTGCGCGCGGTTTGATGCGTAAGCACAACGCGAACGCTTCGTCAACGGTGATTACCATGGAAAAATGCTTATAATCGAAGGCTGAGCATAAAGCACAAAAGTGTTGCTGCTTAGACTTTGCGGGCGACTGCAAAACAATTTCCGGAAATTGTCCTTTTTTATTGGGTACCTCAAATGAACAAATCTCTCGTTTTGATCGCTGTTATCGCTGCTGCTGCTGCCTTGGCCGCTTGTGGCAAAAAAGAAGAAGCTCCTGCACCAGCACCCGCTCCTGCGGCTGCTCCCGCACCAGCACCTGCTGCTTCAGAAGCTGCTGCTCCTGCATCTGCTGCTTCCAAGTAATCGGTTTATCCGAGCACTTGAAAAAGCCACCTTCGGGTGGCTTTTTTTTCGACATTTTTCACGGGAACCGTTAGCTGTGGGTGTGTCAACAAGCCCCATGTCCTGATCACCTGGCTGTGGATGTTGCACCGTCATAATCTGGATTCCGTTTCAACTTAAAAATGAGGATGACACCCATGTTGACAGTGCCCAGTTGCATTTTTTTGGAGTCCGAACCATCATGAAGCCCGCCATTTTGGTCGCCCGAGCCGTCTTCCCTGAGGTATTGGAAAAACTGTCGCAGCACTTTGATGTGACGTCCAACCAGGAGGACATTTTGTGGACGCCTGCAGAATTGATCCAGCAACTTCAAGGCAAGACGGGCGCGTTTACCACGGGCAGTGAACGCATTGACGCTGCCGTGCTGGCGTCTTGTCCTGAGCTGAAGATCTGCGCCAACATGGCGGTGGGCTTCAATAATTTTGATTTGACGGCCATGACAGCAGCTGGAGTGCTGGCCACCAATACCCCGGACGTGCTAACTGAGACCACCGCTGATTTTGGGTTTGCCTTGTTGCTGGCAACTGCACGGCGCATGGCCGAATCCGAGCATTTTTTACGTGCTGGTTTGTGGAACCGTTGGCGTTATGACATGTTTGCCGGCGCAGAAGTTCACGGCAGCACCCTGGGCATTTTGGGTATGGGCCGCATAGGGCAAGGCATTGCCAAACGCGGAGCACATGGTTTTGGCATGAAAGTGATTTACCACAACCGTTCCCGGCTTGATGCTGCCAGGGAAGCCGCTTGCGGGGCAAGTTGGGTCAGCAAGCCTGAGCTTTTGAAGACTTGTGACCATCTGATGCTGGTCTTGCCGTACAGCCCGCAGGCGCATCACACCATTGGTGCGGCTGAGCTGGCCCAGATGAAGCCAACGGCCACGCTGGTCAATATTGCGCGCGGTGGCATTGTGGACGACGCAGCGCTGGCTGCGGCCTTGCGCCAAGGCGTAATTGCTGCAGCGGGTCTGGACGTATTTGAGGGTGAACCCAAGGTGCATCCTGACCTGCTGACGGTACCTAACGTGGTGCTGACCCCGCACATTGCCAGCGCCACCACGCCGACCCGGTTGGCCATGGCGAATCTGGCAGCAGATAACCTGATTGGCTATCTGGTTCATGGCAAGCCTTTGACGGCGTTGAATCCGCAGGTGCTGTCTTGAATCGTGGCTTCGACAACCCCATGAGAGGACTTGAGTGAATGACGTGTTGATTTGGAGTGCCTTGGGGTTCGGTGTGCTCAATGCGATATTGCTGGTGGTACTGCTTTTGAGAACGGGCCATCAAACTGACCACGAGACAGCGCAGCAAGCGCAGTTGGCGCAAAGCCAAATCACTTTGGCGCAGATCCAGCAAAGCGCCGACACCTTGACGCGCGAGTTGCGGCGCGACATCACTGAATCGTCACGCGGCGCCAGGCAGGAGTTGTCCCACAACCTGGCGACTTTTCAGCAGACGCTGATGCAGCAAGGCGCCGAGGCGACCCGCACGCAAAACACCCAGATTGACGCGTTTGGTCAGCAACTTGCTTTGTTGCAAAAGACTTTGTCCGATACTTTGTCGACACAACTCTCTGGCTTGACGGAGTCCAATGCCCGGCGCATGAGCGAGATTCGTGACACGCTGAACGCACAGCTGGCGCAATTGCAGGCCAGCAATGCCACCAAGCTCGATGAAATGCGTGCCACGGTGGATGAAAAACTGCAAAGCACCCTGCAAGCCCGTCTGGGTGAAAGCTTCAAACAGGTGGCCGACCGATTGGAGCAGGTGCACAAAGGCCTTGGCGAAATGCAAACACTGGCCCAGGGCGTGGGTGACCTCAAGCACCTGCTGAGCAACGTCAAGACCCGGGGCATATTTGGAGAGGCCCAATTGGCCTCGCTGCTGGAGCAGGTGTTTGTGCCCGACCAATACGCCATGCAAGTGGCCACGCGACCCGGCAGCAAAAATGTGGTGGACTTTGCCATCAAATTGCCGGGCAAATCAGACTCGGGTGAGCCGCTTTGGTTGCCGATTGACGCCAAGTTCCCCAACGAGGACTATGAGCGTTTGCTGGACGCCCAGGCTTGTGCCGATGCTGTCGCCGCGGACCTGGCGGGCAGAGCCTTGGAGCAACGCATTCGCCTGGAGGCCAAGTCGATCTCAGACAAATATGTCGAGCCCCCATACACCACCGACTTTGCCATTTTGTTTTTGCCCACAGAAGGTTTGTATGCCGAGGTGTTGCGCCGCCCGGGCTTGATGGAATCCTTGCAGCGCGATTGCCGCGTCACACTGGCGGGCCCCACTACGCTGTTGGCCATGCTCAGCTCGCTGCAAATGGGTTTCAGGACCCTGGCGCTGGAAAAACGCTCTAGTGAGGTCTGGCAAGTGCTGGGCGCCGTCAAGACCGAGTTTGGCAAATTTGGCGATGTGCTGGCCAAGGTCAAAGCCCAGACCGAGACCGTCCTGAAAACGCTGGACAGTGCGCAAACCCGCAGCCGGGCAATGGGTCGTGCTCTGAAAACTGTAGAGGCCTTGTCGGATGTCCAAACCCAAACCCTGATCACGCTGGACAAGGACTTTGACACTGAGCCGGGGTCGACCGCGACATGACGGCCCCGGGCGCTGGCCATGCACCCGCCACGCCGGTGACCTTGGGTGGTGTGGCCCTGGGTCGCTTGATTGCCGGCCACATTTGTCTGCATGCGTGTATGGCGGGCATGCGATTGGCCTCACCACTGATGGCCCTGCGCGAGGGTTACAGCGCCTTGGCTGTCGGCGTGTTGTTGTCCCTGTTTGCCTTGACCCAAGTTTTTTTGGCCTTACCGGCAGGGCGTTATGCCGATCGCCATGGCTTTAGACGTCCAGTCGGTTTTGCAGTGCTGATGGCGGCCTGCGGCGCCGGTCTGGCGTTTGCTTTTCCCGTGTTTGGGGTGCTGTGCCTGAGTGCGCTGATGACCGGGGGCGCGACCGGCGTGGCGTCCATTACCTTGCAGCGGCATGTGGGGCGGTCGGCGCAAAGCAACACCGAACTGAAGTCGATGTTCAGCTGGTTATCCATTGGCCCGGCCATGGCCAATTTTGTAGGGCCGCTGGCCGCCGGTTTGTTGATTGATCAGGCTGGTTTTCGTGTGACCTTCCTCTGTCTGGCGGGTCTGCCGATGCTGACCTGGCTGTGGGTGCGTCATACCCGCGAGCTGCCTCCGGTGCCGGTCAAGCCGGGTGTGGTCAAGGGCAAAGCCTGGGATCTGATGCGTGAGCCCATGATGCGTCGCTTGATGCTGGTGAATTGGCTGCTGTCATCGTGCTGGGATGTGCACACCTTTGTGGTGCCGGTGCTGGGGCACGAACGGGGTTTGAGTGCGTCCAGCATTGGTGCCATTTTGGGTGGCTTTGCGCTGGCCGCCGTCGCGGTTCGGGTGGCGTTGCCGCTGTTGGCAGCCCATTTGCGCGAATGGGTGGTGGTGACCACCGCCATGGCCTGCACCGCACTGCTGTTTGCGGTGTACCCGTTCATGCACTCGGCTTGGGCCATGGCCGTCTGTTCCGCACTGTTGGGCCTGTCACTAGGATCGGTGCAGCCCATGATCATGAGCACGCTGCATCAGATCACACCAGAGGAGCGTCATGGAGAAGCGCTAGGTTTTCGGCTGATGGCCATCAATGCGTCGAGCGTGTTGATGCCGATGTTGTTTGGCTCGGCGGGTGCGGTAGTGGGCGTGTCCGTGGTGTTCTGGACAGTGGGTGCCGCAGTGGCAGTGGGCAGCCGATCGGCTTGGCGCTTACGTCCACCGCATGCGGTGGTCGGGCGGCCGCATGACGGTCACAAATCGTAAAAACGTCGAATCACATCCCAAGCCGCGTCGGGGTGGTCCACATAATGAAACAGCGCCAGGTCTTCGGGTGAAATCACGCCTTCGTCCAGCATCACGTCCATGTTGAGCAGACGTTTCCAGTAATCGGTACCAAAAAGAACGATGGGAACTGGCTGGGCCTTGCGGGTCTGCACCAGGGTGATGACTTCAAACAACTCGTCAAGTGTGCCAAAGCCCCCCGGAAACGCTACCAGCGCTTTGGCGCGCATC
This sequence comes from Rhodoferax sp., assembly GCA_020048255.1. Lineage (GTDB taxonomy): Bacteria > Pseudomonadota > Gammaproteobacteria > Burkholderiales > Burkholderiaceae_C > Rhodoferax. Next base: position 5,689 of record JAIFMR010000200.1, read on the forward strand.
ATGAAATGCATTTTGCGCAGTGCAAAGTAATGAAACTTGAAGCTCAGCGACGGCGTGACATACGGGTTGGCACGCTGTTCATGAGGCAAGGCAATGTTCAGGCCGATGGTGGGGGCGCCGACTTCATGGGCCCCCCGATTGGCCGCTTCCATGATGCCCGGCCCACCGCCAGTGCAAATGTAAAACCGGTCTTTCGCCTCCAGCGTGGCACTGTAGCTGGCCACCCGTTTGGCAAAAAGCCGCGCCTGATCGTAAAAGTGGGCGTTTCGGAGATGCCGGTCGGCCAAGACGATGGCCTGGGCATCACCCTCGGACTTTGCTTGCTGCATCAGGGCTTGCGCTGTTTCGGGCGAGGGGAAACGGGCGCTGCCAAACACCACTACTGTGTTGTCAATGCCTTGCTCGCTCTGGTCCAGGTCCGGTTTGAGCATTTCTAGTTGAATGCGGATGCCACGGGTTTCGCGGCGCAGCAAAAATTCAGGGTCGGCAAAGGCCAAGCGATAAGCGTTGGCATTTAAAACGGTGGCGTCTGCGGGGTGGTTGAGCAAGTCAGCCAAGGCATCAGCCAGTTTGTGCTCGGTGATGTGGTGGGGGAGGGATTGAATGGGGTCCATAACGCTGATTATTGGCTAAAAAAAAGGGCTCCAACTTGTGAAGCCCTGGTGTGTTGCGGCGCCTGGGCCACCCATGAATGCTTAAACGCGCTTGCGGTACTCGCCCGTGCGGGTGTCAATTTCGACCTTGTCACCCTGCGCCACAAAAATTGGCACGCCGATCTCAAAGCCGGTGGCCAACTTGGCAGGTTTGAGTACCTTGCCAGAGGTATCACCCTTGACTGCGGGCTCGGTCCAGGTGATTTCGCGCACCACGCTGGTGGGCAGTTCGACCGAAATGGCTTTGCCGTCATAAAACACCACTTCAAGCGGCATGCCGTCTTCAAGGTAGCTTAGCGAGTCACCCATGTTTTCGGCTTCCACTTCGTACTGGTTGTATTCCTCGTCCATGCAGATGTACATGGGGTCAGCAAAGTACGAGTAGGTGCAATCCTTCTTGTCGAGGATCACGTTGTCGATTTTGTCGTCGGCCTTGAAGACGACTTCGGTGCCGAAATTGGCGATCAGGCTTTTGAGCTTCATGCGCACTGTGGCGGCGCCACGGCCGCCGCGGGCGTATTCAGTTTTCAGGACGACCATCGGGTCTTTACCGTGCATGATGACATTGCCGGCGCGGATTTCTTGTGCGATTTTCATAATCAGAGAGTGAAAGTAGGCCGCGCATCTGGCGGCGAGGGCAGCTTGAGCCTTGAAGAAAATCAGGGCGATGCCGCAAAGCCCGCTATTTTAGTGGGTTTTTGAAACAAAATCGAGCAGTTGGTGGGCCAGATCATTTTGAGCCAGCAAGGCATCGCGAGCCTGGCTCACGGTGTCTTGCCAACTGGCCAGGGTCACAGGCGTCAGCCAAGTCCAGGGTTGACCTGCAGTGGCATCCGCATCCAGACCGTTCCACGCGTCATGGGCCAGGCGCAACGAGGCAGGTGCTTGCAGCCAGTCCAGAAAAGCATGAAGCTTGGCGTGGTGGGCGTCATCGTCTTGTGGGTAGATTTGCCAGACAAAAGGTTTGCCTGCCCACAGTGCCCGCACCAGCGAGTCTTCACCCCG
>JAIFMR010000188.1 GCA_020048255.1 Rhodoferax sp.
ACCTTCGACCACGCCAATTTGCAGCCCCATCTGCTCGAGCACCGGCCCTTGCTCGACGTGGAGTTCGACAAAGCTGTCCACCCACGGCGAACCCACAGGGGCATTGCCTTGGTATCCGATGCGCTGCAACTCGGCCTGCACCGACAGACCGTCGGCATCACGGGTGGCCAGAGCGTCTGACAAGGGCAAGCCACCCACATAAACCAGGCTGCCCATCATGTCAGGCTGAAAACGTGCGCCCTCTTCGTTGGTGAACACCGCCACGGCCAGAGGGCGACGGGTCTGCTGCTGTGCCTCGCTCAGCGTGGCCACCACTTCCAGGCCAGCCAGTACACCATAGTTACCGTCGTACAAGCCACCGGTGCGCACCGTGTCAATGTGTGATCCCATCATTACTGGGGGTAGGTCTTGCGCACCGGGATAAGTGCCAAAGATATTGCCAATCGCATCCACCACCACTTGCATACCTAACGCGTGCATGCGTGAGACGATCCAGTCACGTCCTGCACGGTCAGCGTCAGTCAAGGCCAGACGGTTGACACCCCCGCCGGGCAGCGCTCCAATCTGCCCGAGCGCCTGCAAGCTGCTCAACAGGCGCTGCGCGTTGATGAGCAGAGCGGTCATGCCGCTGCTCCATCTGCAAGTACCTGGGCGGCGCTGCGGCCCACCAGTTGCTGGTACAGCGCGGGGTCGGTGTCACCTTCGCTGCCAAACAGCAAGACCCGGCTGTCTGGCCCCAGGCCCAGGGATGCGCGGGCACCTGGGTCTTGCGCGATGAGCAGGACAGCCGCCAAACCGGCCACCGCGGACTCGCCAGCGACGATGACCGGGTCACCCCCCTGCGGATTGGCCAGAAAACGCATGACATCGACTGCTGCGGCATCGGGGATGGTGCAGAAGGCGTTGGCACCGGTGGCCAGAATATCCCAGGCCAGCAGAGACACCTCGCCACAGGCCAGGCCAGCCATCAGGGTATTCAAGTCACCTTTGACCGCCACCACAGCACCAGCACGCGCACTTTGCAGCAAGCAGTCGGCGCGCTCGGGCTCCACCACCACAAACACCGGGCGCTGCGCTGTGTTGCGCTCCCAAAAATAAGCACATACCGCCGCCGCAAACCCACCCACACCTGCTTGCACAAACACATGCGTGGGCCACTGGGGCAAAGCGCTGACAGCTTCGTGCACCATCAGTTGGTAGCCTTGCATCACGTCACGCGGAATGTCCATGTAGCCGGGGTAAGAGGTGTCGGAGATCACAAACCAGCCGTTGGCTTTGGCATCGCGGTCAGCCTGCTGCACCGAGTCGTCGTAATTACCCGCCGTGCGCAGCACCTGGGCGCCATAGTGGGCTATTGCCGCCCTGCGCCCTTCACTCACGGTGGCGTGTATGTAGATCACGCATCGACAGCCCAGCATCTGCGCACCCCAGGCCACCGAGCGGCCATGGTTGCCGTCGGTGGCGCAGGTCACGGTGATGTCAGCGCAGGCCAGACGCAGCGCCGGGTCGCTTTGCAGCTCGGCGTGGCTCACGCTGCGGCCCAGGCGCTGGCCCAGTTCACGGCACAGCAAACGCGCTACAGCATAGGCACCACCCAGTGCCTTGAAGCTGCCCAAACCAAAGCGCGAGCCTTCGTCCTTGTAGTGAATGCTGGCCAGGCCCGCGCCCTGTGCCAGATGGGGCAAGGCACACAAGGGCGTCACCGCATAACCGGGCCAGGCGGTGATGACGGCCTGTGCTTGAGCCAGTGCGGGCGAACTTAGCAGTCCACTGCGGTGTTCGCCGTAAGGCTCATCGGGCTGAAAGCCGGCGTTGGGCAACAGGGTGAAGGGATGGGGAGCGAGTGGTGTCATGGATTTACTTGATTTCAAAGAGCGTGTTCCAGATCGGCGAGTTGCGCATGGACCTGTTCGATGGCAGCCATGCGAATGCGGGCCTTTTTGGGCAGATGGCCCAGTGTGGCGGTCGCCAGGTAATGGATCAGGCTAATGGCCCCAACATAGGAGTCAAAAATGGCCTCTGTCTGTGGCAGGCAGATGAACACGGACTGCGCTCGCGCCGCCAGCGTTGATACGCGCGCATCGCTCACCAGTACCAACGCGGCACCAGCGTCACATGCAATCTCCACCACCTGGCTCAGGCGGCGCGTGCGGCGCCGAAAGTCCATGGCCAGCAACACGTCACCGCGTTGAATTTCGGCCAGCAGCTCGGCATCCTCACCCGACCCTTCGTTGAGCAAATACACTTCGGCGCGCAGCTGCGAAAGCAGGGCCTGAGCATAAAACGCGGCCATGTAGCCGTTGCGATAGCCCACCACCCAGACGCGACGGGCAACCGCCAGCAGCTTGGCGGCTTGCTGCACGCCGGGTTCGGTCACGCTGTCGGCCAGGCCGTGCAATTGCTGGACGCCTTGCGCAATGTGTTGTTGTAGCGGGCTGGCGCTGACGCCATGCTGCGCCATGCGGTCCAACGGCGAGGCTTGTGGCTTGCGCTGGTGCTGCCTGAAGGCCGAGAAGTCGGCAAAGCCCAAACGCCTGAAGAAGCGCGCTGTACTGGCTTTGGAGACGCCAGCCAGAGCGGCCAGCTCGGTGGCGCTGTAGACCAGCAAGTCTTTTTCATGCGCCAGCACCACATCAGCCAATTTGCGATCGGCCGGGGACAGCAGCTCATATTGGGTCTGAATGCGTTCGCGCAAGGTAACAAGTTGGGTCATGGCAGCCTGACCGGCAGGTTTTGGTGCCAGCATCCCCAAAACAGGGCACATGCACCAATTAGAAACAAACTTTTCATATATTCTTGATTAAGAAACAAATATTTCATATTGTCCAGCATCTGTTTGCAAGGGCAGTGCCAGGCTGATGGCGTGGCACACATCTTGCAAAAAGGTTGCTGTGCCCACTTTTTTAAACAGGAAACATCCATGAAACTCAAAGCTCTCTTCACCTTGGCTGGTTTGTGTGCCAGCGCCGTCCTGACTCTGACCACACCAGTTCATGCGGCAGATGACTCACTTTCATCGGTGTTGGCCAAGAAGTCAATTGCATTGGGTGTGGCCTCGGACTTCCCACCCTATGGTTACATGGGACCTGATTTCAAATTGACACACCCAACCGCATTCCCTACCTGCAGACCAAAAAAATTGACCTGATCGTCTCCGCCTTGGGCAAGAACCCCGAGCGCGAGAAAGTGATTGACTTCACCGTAGCCTACGCACCGTTCTTCCAGGCCGTGTTTGGCCCCAAGGCTTTGACGATCAAGAGCTTTGACGATTTGGCAGGCAAGAGCATTGCCGTGACACGCGGCACCATCCAGGACGACGTGCTACAAAAAGTGGCCCCGCCCACTTTAAAGATCCAGCGCTTTGAAGACGACGCCACCACCGTGGCCGCCTTCATCTCGCAACAGACCCAGCTGTTGGCCACCGGTGCCGCCGTGGCTGCCGCTGCTGTGCAGAAAAATCCGCAAGTTCAGGCCGAGTACAAGCTGCTGCTGAAAGACTCGCCCAACTTCATTGGTGTTCGCAAAGGTGAGACGGCCCTGCTGACCAAAGTGAACGAAATCCTGCGCGCAGCCAAGGCCGATGGGACGCTGGAGCAGTACTCGCAAAAGTGGCTGGGTCGCGGCACCGGCGTGTTGCCTGACTAATTCCATTTCCCGATCAGTCCGACACCTCGCTGCTTCCCTCTGCCCACCTGATTGGCCATGATTGAATTTGACTTTGCCGTGGTGTTGGCCCAGTGGCCGATGTTGTTGCGCGGTCTGGGCCTGACTGTGGTGCTCACGGTCATCTCTGCGGTCCTGGGCGCACTGCTGGGCACCGCCTGTGCCTGGGCTCGCCTGCATGGTCAGCCCGTTTTGCGACGGGTGGTGGGCGGCTATGTGGAGCTGGTGCGCAACACGCCCTTCATCATCCAGCTGTTTTTCATTTTCTTCGGGCTGCCATCCTTGGGCCTGCGCCTGTCGGTGGAAGTGGCTTGTGTGTTGGCCATGGTGCTGAACCTGGGGGCTTACGCCTGTGAGATCGTGCGCGCCGGTCTGCAAACCACGCCCCGGGGGCAACTCGAAGCCGCCATGAGTCTGGCACTTACCCCCTGGCAAACCTTCTCGCGCGTGGTGCTTCCACCTGCCCTGGCGCGCATCTGGCCGGCCTTGGTGAGCCAGATCATCATCGTCATGCTGGGCTCGATCTCAAGCCGCACGTTTCGCAGCTTTGAGTCCTACATCATCGTGACCGTCGTCTACCTGCTGCTGGCCATAGCCCTGCGGCAGTTGCTGTACTGGGTGGGGCCGCGCTTCATCTTCGTCAGCCGCTAAGCTGTACCGCGCCATGGTTCAATTTTCACTCTGGGACATCTTTACCTTTTTGCTGGGTGCGCTGCGCTGGACAGTGGCTCTGTCCTTGATCGCCTTCATTGGGGGCGGCCTGGTGGGCCTGGGCCTGCTGATGCTGCGTTTTACCAAAGTGCGCGGCGCCGCCTCGGCGGTGGCCTGGTATGTGCAGATTTTTCAGGGCACACCGCTGCTGATGCAACTCTTTTTGGTGTACTTTGGGCTGGCCCTGCTGGGCATGGACACCTCGCCGCTGGTGTCGGCAGCGATTTGTCTCACGTTGTACGCCAGTGCCTACCTGACCGAGATCTGGCGCGGCTGTGTCAACGCCATTCCCAAAGGGCAGTGGGAAGCCTCCACCAGTCTGGCACTCAATTTCACACAGCAAATGCGCTATGTCATCCTGCCGCAGGCGCTGCGCGTAGCCATTGCGCCCACGGTGGGCTTTCTGGTGCAGATCATCAAAGGCACGGCGCTGGCCTCGGTCATTGGTTTTGTCGAGCTGACCAAAGCCGGGCAAATGATCTCCAACGCCACTTACCAACCCTTTTTGGCCTACACCTTTGTGGGCCTTTTGTACTTTGCCCTGTGTTACCCGCTGTCGTGGTGGAGCCAGCGGCTGGAAACCCGACGCCTGGCCTGACATATGAACCACTCCCCTGCCCTCTCTTTTGCGTTGGTTGACATCTGCGGGCTACACAAAAGTTTTGGTTCTACCGAAGTGCTCAAGGGCATCGACCTGCAGGTGCAGCGCAAGGAAGTGGTCTGCATCATTGGCAAGAGCGGCTCGGGCAAGAGCACACTGTTGCGCTGTATCAACGGCCTGGAAACCTTTGAGCGCGGTAGCCTGGCCGTGGATGGCCAGCCATTGCAACACGGTGACGCCAACGCCATGCGCGAACTGCGCCAGCAAGTGGGTATGATTTTTCAAAGCTTCAACCTGTTTCCGCACCTCAGTGCCGGGCGCAATGTGATGTTGGCTCCGACCTTGGTCAAGGACATTCCCAAGGAAGACGCCAAGGTCCGCGCCCAAGCGCTGCTGGAGCGCGTGGGTCTGGGCAGTCTGTTTGACCGTATGCCCGATCAGCTATCGGGCGGGCAGCAGCAGCGTGTGGCGATTGCACGGGCGCTGGCCATGGCACCGAGCGTGCTGCTGTGCGACGAAATCACCTCGGCACTGGACCCCGAACTGGTGGGCGAAGTTCTGCAGGTGGTGGAGATGCTAGCCGACGAGGGCATGACGCTGATTCTGGTCACCCATGAGATGGGTTTTGCCCGCAAAGTGAGCGACCGCGTGGTGTTCATGCACCAGGGGCTGATCCACGAGTCGGGCACGCCCGACGACATCTTCAACCGACCACAAACCCCAGAGCTGAAACAGTTTTTGTCAGCCTTGCGCGACTGATTCCGTGTGCTTCAGGGTGCTTTCCAAAAGCCCTCGTGCAGCGCCGCAATCTCAGCTTCAACTGCGGCCACGGGCCCGATGACTTCAATGGTTTTTTGACCCGCTGCAAACACGCTGCGGCAGGGCAGGTCCATGGTGGGATTTTCAGCATGGCTGCCGGTGAGTTGCAACAAGCGCCGTTCGGTCATGCCGTACACCAGACGCCCAATGTTCGCCCAGTATTGCGTGCCGGCACACATGGCGCAGGGTTCGACCGTGGTCACCAGGGCGCATTGCCACAGGTAGTCCGGTGCGAAGTTGGTGAAAGCGACGCGGGCCAAAGTGGCCTCGGCGTGGTTGACACTGTCCACATTGCCCTGCTCGGCCAGCACGGTCTCCTGGTCAGGTGCCACCAAAATCGCCCCAAAGGGATGGCGCCCCAGCACCGTGGCGCGCTGCGCCACCGCGTTGGCCCGACGCAAATGGCGCACAACCTGCTCGGGCGTCATGGCCTGTGCGCCCTCAATGGTTTTGTGAACCGCGGTGCGCCCAGGCGGTGGTGTGGTTTTCAATCGCGGAAAACAGCTCATACATCACCATCGCCATGGCACCCACCACCACCAGTCCGGCAAAGGCCAGACCCATCTGCATGGAGGATCCCGCTGAAATCAACAGGTAGCCAATGCCTTCATTGGCAGCAGTCATCTCACTCACCGTGGTACCCACAAACGCCAGCGTGATCGCCACCTTCAGCGAACCATAAAAGTACGGCATGGAGCGCGGCAGGCCGACCTTGACCAGCACGTCCCAGCGCTTGGCACCCAGCACGCGCAACACATCCTCCAGTTCAGGCTCCAGCGTGGCCAAGCCGGTGGCAATGTTCACCATGATCGGGAAGAAACTGATCAAAAATGCCGTCAAAATTGCTGGCCCCACCCCAATGCCAAACCACACCACCAGAATCGGCACAAATGCCGCCTTGGGCAGCGCGTTAAAAGCCGTCATCAGCGGGTACACCGCCGCATAAGCCAGGCGCGAGCTCCCAATCACAAAACCCAGCAAGACACCCACCACAATCGCCAGACCAAAACCCACCATGGTGACCCAAAAAGTTCGCCATGCGTGACCGGCGATGACATCGCGAAACTCCCAGAATTGCGTCCAGATACGCCAAGGGCTGGGAAAGATGAACTCGGATACGTCGAATGCCGAGCACAACACCTGCCACAGCACCAACACCGCCAGCAGCAGCAGCCAGGGCGACCAGATTTCCATTTGTTTTTTGTTCATGCTCCGGCCCTATTGAGAAATGGCTGCACCCGTCTGACGCATGGCACCAATGTGCCCGCGCAACTCGTGCACGATGTCGGTGAACTCCCGCGTGTAGGTGATTTCCAGGTCACGCGGGCGTGGCAAGTCGATTTCGCGCTTGACGACAAAACGGCCCGGGCTTTTGCTCATCACGTACACGCTATCGGCCAGAAACACCGACTCGCGCAGGTCATGTGTGACCAGAATCACGTTGAACTGCTGCTCGGTCCACAGGTCCCGCAAGATGCACCAGAGTTCTTCACGGGTGAAGGCATCCAGCGCACCGAAGGGTTCGTCCAGCAACAGCATCTTGGGCTCATGAATGAGCGCGCGGCAAATGCTGGCGCGCTGTTGCATGCCACCCGAGAGTTGCCACGGAAATTTGTCTTCGTAGCCGCCCAAGCCCACTTTTTGCAGCAGCTTGCGAGCGCGCTCCTCGTACTCTTTGCGCTTGGCTTTGAAGTTGCTGCGATAGGGCTCAACAATTTCCAACGGCAGCAGCACGTTGTCGACCGTGGTGCGCCAGGGCAACAGGCTGGGCGCCTGAAACGCCATGCCAGAGATCTTCAGTGGCCCAGTGACCGGCTGCTGGTCGATCAGAATCTTGCCCATCGAGGGCATCTTCAGACCGGTTGCCAGCTTCATGAAAGTCGACTTGCCGCAACCCGACGGCCCCACAATGGCGATGAATTCGCCTTGTCGTACCTTCAGGTCAATGGCTTCAACGGCAAACTGGTTTTGCTCCAGCAGTTCGTCGTTGTAGGCCAGCCAGACATCCGAAAAGTCCACAAACCAGGGGGTAGCTGCTTTTTGCATGTTGTATGAGAAATTGACCTCTAGCCCATACAGAATATGCGCTAGAAGCTATGACAAAAGGAGCAATTTACTTTTTAGGCAGCACATCCAGTGCGGCCTTGGCTGGCAAAAAGCTGCCATTCCAGACCGCATCGGGATTGACCCGGGTCTTGGTGTTGAATGCATCCGAAACCTGGCTGGCCATGAGGGCCAGGCGCGGACCGTTGACCTGTCCAAAGCCTTCAGCACGCGCGTTGGCGCTGTTGATGACCGTGTCAATCGCGAGCTTCAGACGGCGAGTTTCCAGTTCGGTGTTGACAATGCCGTCACGCGCCTTGACATCGGCAATGGCTGCCGTGGGGTTGCCAATCACGTCCTTGGCGCCCTTGGCAAAGGCTGCCAAAAATGCCTTGATGGCGGCCGGATTCTCTTTGACGAGTTTGGGGCTGGCAATGATGGCGTTGCCATACAGCTTGACGCCATAGTTGGGGTACGGCAGCACCACCACGTCTTCCGCCTTGACGCCACGCGCTTCCAGGTTCAGCAGCGAGGTGAAGGTGAAGCCGGTGATGGCATCAATATCGCCGCGCACCAGCATGGTTTCACGCAAAGGCGGGTCCATGGCGGTCCAGGCGACATTGGTCACCGCGTTGGCCTTGGCAAAGATCGGGAAGGCGCGGCGACCGGCGTCAAACACCGGCGCGCCGAGCTTCTTGCCGCTCAGGTCGGCCGGGGTTTTGATACCCGACTTTTTCAGTGCCATCACCGAGGCGGGGGTGTCGTTGTAAACCATCATCACCGCCACCGGCTTGTTGGGTGCATCGGGGTTGTTGGCGTGGAATTCCATCAGCGCGGCCAAGTCGGCAAAACCCATGTCATAGGCACCCGAAGCCACCCGCGTCACCGTGCCACCCGAGCCGTTGCCAGCGTCAATCGCCACGTCGAGCTTGGCATCCTTGAAGTAACCCTTGGCTGCAGGCGTTAAAAACAAGGCACTGGGGCCTTCAAAGCGCCAGTCGAGCTGAAATTTGATGGGGGTGGTTTGCGCCTGGACGGACGTCAGGCACGCCGCAGCGGCCAGACCCAAGGTGGTTGTGATAAAAGTGCGTTTGAACATGAAAAGCTCCATAAATATGCCTGGTAGGTTCCAAGCAACTTGGATGCCAGCTTGCGGGACAGCTTGGGAATACCCGTTTAAATGCCTGACCGCTACTGCTCAAACTGCGGGTGGAGTTGCCGAATGCGACTCATCGCCATGGCCGCCGCCGCGGTGCGGGTCTCCACACCCAGCTTGGCAAACACCCGCTCCAGGTGTTTCTTGACGGTCATGGGGCTGCTGCCCAGAATGTCACCAATATCCCGGTTGATCTTGCCCTTGACCACCCAGTACAGCACCTCGGCCTCGCGCGGGGTCAGCTTGAAACACAGGCCCATGGCCTCAATCACACTTTGATCGCTGACCTCTTGCATGATGATGAGCCAGTCGCCCCCACCCTCACTGTCGCCAATTTGCTGGTGCAGCCGAAAGGTCAGGCGCCGGGCGGCCAGCTCGATGCTCAGGCGTGGCGGCTCGGCTTGCGGGTCCTGGTGGGCCACATGACGACGCAACCAGGTCAACACAGCTGGGGGCGTGGTAGGGGCATCGGTACCGTAGTAATGCAAAAGCAGGTCGCGGGCCAGGGGCGTTTGCCACATCAATTTGCCATCACTGACCCGCACAGTGATGCTGGCATAACCAAACGCGTCCAAGGCACTGCGGGCCTGGCGCTTTTCGCGTGCACCCTGCAGGTGCACGGCCATGCGCGCCAGCACTTCCTTGGGCTTGATCGGCTTGGTAACGTAGTCCACCCCGCCACACTCCAGCGCAGCCACCAGGTATTCTGTTTCAGTCAGACCGGTCATGAAGACGATCGGAATATGGGCGGTTTGCGGCGTGGCTTTGAGGCAGCGCGCCACCTCAAAACCGTCCATGCCCGGCATCATGGCATCCAGCAAAATGATGTCAGGCAGCACCTGCGCTGCGCGCTGCAGCGCTGCTTCGCCGTGGGTCGCCACCAGCACGGTGTAGCCGGATTCGTCCAGCGCGTCATGCAGCATGGCCAGGTTGTCTGGCACGTCGTCCACGATCAGCACCACGTCGCTGTTGGCGCGGTCCAGCGTTCGGTCAAGTTTCGGTTGGGTCAGGCTAGTTTTCATGCATCACCAGACTGAGTTGGGCCAACATGGACTCAAACTGAAACTGCCGGGCCAGCGCGCGCATCTCTTGAACAAACGCGGCACACGGAGGTTGCTGGCGCTCAATGTCGTCGAGCTGGTTCAGGATGCCGCGGTAAAAGCCCAGGGTCACAACCTCGCGCAGCGCTTGCAACGATGACGCGTCGGGGTAACGCCTTTCAGGCGCCTGCTGATCCGAATCCACCGGGCCTGGCGGGGCAGATTCCAGCCAGCTGAGCTGCAAACGGCGTTCCAGCCAGTCCAGCAAATCGGTATGGCGCACCGGCTTGAGGATGAAGTCTTCGGTGGGAATGCCCACATCGTTGTCCAGGCCCCGATCAAAGGCATTGGCCGAGACGATGGCGATCATGGGCAAGGGTTGCGGGCTGTTGGCCAACAACACCCGCAAGCGCCGAATGGTTTCCCAGCCGTCGATGCCCGGCATGGCCAGGTCCATCAGAATCACCTCGGGCAGGTAGCCGGCCGCCAGCAGGTCCAGGCAATCGTGACCACTGCTGGCCGTGCGCACCTCAAAGCCCACCGGCTGCAACAGCTTGACCAACAATTCACGGTCGGTCTCCTCGTTGTCCACCACCAGAATGCGTCGCCGGGGTCCGGCATAAGCCACGCGCGGGCGTCGCACAAAAATGCGCTTTTGCCGCTTGGAGGCCAGCGAATACACACCGGCCTCGACCGGCATGTGAACTTCGGGCAAAAACAGTTTGACCTTGAACACCGAGCCCATGCCCGGTGTGCTGGTGACGGTCAATTCACCGCCCATCAGGTCGGTCAGCATCTTGGCAATGGTCAGACCGAGGCCGGCACCCGGGCCTGACGCACCTGCCGACTCGGATCGGGTAAACGGCTCAAAGATGCGTTTGATTTCGGTCTCGGACAGCCCCGGTCCGGTGTCTTCAATCTCGACCGTGGCCATTTCACGCGCATAACGCAAGCGCATCACCACATGACCCTGAGCGGTGTATTTGATGGCGTTGCCCAGCAGGTTGATGACAATCTGGCGCACGCGTTTCTCGTCGGCTCGCACCATGGGCGGCAAGCTGCCGTGCACATCGCAGCGAAAAGCCAGGCCCTTGGCCTGGGCTTCGAGCTCAAACAAGCTGACGATGTCGTGCACAAAATCGTCAAAGGGCATGGGTTTGACGTTCAGGGTCAACCGGCCGGCCTCAATGTGGGCAATGTCCAGCGTGCCTTCAATGAGCGACAACAAATGCTCACCACCGCGCTTGATCACACTCACCGCCTGTTGCCGGTGCGGCGGAATGGTGGTGTCTTCACCCATGAGCTGCGCATAGCCCAAAATGCTGTTGA
>JAIFMR010000101.1 GCA_020048255.1 Rhodoferax sp.
TTGTTCCCACCGCCCCAGGGCACATACTGCGACTCCAGCTGACTGTCCAGTGCGGTCAGCTCGACCCGTTGAGATGGCGCCAGTTGAACACCCAAACGCAGGCTGGCTGCCTTGCGCGAGCTGGCTTCGTGGTCGGGCGTGTGAACCAAATCCGGCCGGGTGTCAAACCCATCACTGTTTTGCAGGCTCAGGCCCAGGGCATAGTCCCATCCGCTGTGGGCGCCGCTGAATCCGGCATCGATCTTTTGCAGTTGTGTGCTGCCCACCCCCAGGTTCACATAGGGCGTCATGACCGACTCACCGCGCCGGGTAAAAATCTGGATCACGCCGCCCATGGCATCTGAGCCGTAAATGGCGCTGGCTGGGCCACGTAACACCTCGATGCGGTCAATCTGCCCCACGGGCACCAGTGACCAAGGCACGCCGCCACCCAACATCAGGCCGTCTTGCGAATCGACGCGCACACCGTCGACATACAGCGCAGTCATTCTGGCATCGGCACCCCGGATGTAAACGCGGCTGGAATCACCAAAAGAGATGGCTTGCAAACCTGGCAAGCGCCCCAGCAACTCGGACACGGTGGCAGCACCTGCGCGCTCAATGTCATCTCGGCCGATAACGCTGACATCAGCCACCACCTCGCTGATGGGCTGCGGTAGCCGGCTGGCCGTAATGACCACTTGTTGAAGTGTTGCGTTAGACGAGCTTTGCGCCAGTACCGGAAATGCCGCTAACAAAGTGAGCATGGACGCGGCAAGGCGCACGGGTGCGTGAGCACACACAGAAAAAGTCAAAGATTTCATAAGGAGAGAAAAACATCAAAAGCCCTCACCGTCGTCCCCGACAGTGCATGAGCGTCACGGTTGCACGACACGCGTGCAACCACCGTGTTGGCCGGTATCCGGGCTGGTGGAATCAACCTCTGTCGCCTTCCCAAGTGTTTTATCTCACACCCAGTGGCCATGACAGAAGCGAAATCTTGCGATTTGTCCACTTACCGTTGCGGGGGCAGCGCAGGTTAGGTCACTCCGAGGAGTTCCCCCCCTGCTTCCCGTTGAACTGCGGCGTGTGAACCACACCGCGAGCACCAACGCTGAGTATTCTAGCGCGGCACCTTGGCAACAGGCCGACTGGCAACCCTACAATATGCAGCTATGTCGGACCTGTCCCAAATCGACCAAATCACCGAGCGGGTTGAACGCTTGCTGGTGCGTTATGAAGAACTCATGCGCACCAATGCCTTGCTGAACCAGCAAATTGACACCCTCACCCACGAGCGCGATTCGCTCAAGTCACGCCTGAACGCTGCACGGTCTCGGGTCGACGCGTTGCTGGAGCGATTGCCAGCACCTGGAGCAGTGGCTGACCCCGCACTGGCCCCACGAGGTGATGCATGAAACAACTTGAAGTGCAAATCATGGGGCAAAGCTATTTGCTGGGCTGCCCCGATGAAGGTGACGCCCAGTTGCTGGCGGCGGTCGAGCGGGTGGACACCGCGATGTGCAAGATTCGAGATGGCGGCAAGGTGCGCGCCCGTGACCGCATTGCGGTGCTGGCGGCCCTGAATCTGGCTTTTGACCTGGCCGACCAACACGCACAACCTGCGGCAACACGGCCAGCAAATGAGTCCGGCCAGACCGGCGAGTCTTCCGAGCGCCTGCATTCGCTGCTGGTGCGACTCGACGACGCACTGAACCGCGACAACCGCCTGCTCTGAACCTGCGGCTTTACTGCACTGCCGCACTGGCGGGCGGCAACTGATCGGGCTGACGAAACATCTGGGCCACATCGACCGCATCAAAGCGGTACTGGGCAGCGCAAAAATCGCAACCCACCTCAATGTTGGGACTTTCTTGCAAGATGCTGTGGGCTTCTTCTGCACCCAGCCCCACAATCATTTGGGTGACACGCTCACGGCTGCAACTGCAGGCAAAATGCGGTCCGCTGTCACCTTGCAGGGGCTCAAAACGCAGAATTTTTTCATCCCAGAACAGGCGTCGCAAAATGGTGTCGACATCCAGCGTCAGCAATTCCTCTCGCTTCAGGCTCGAGGCCAGCAGCGCAATACGCTGATAGTCTTCGTCCCGTCCAATGGCGTCCTCGTTGGCTCGTGCATCACCGCCCGCCAAATTGCCTGTGCCTTGCATGGGCAGGCGCTGAATCAACAACCCGGCAGCCACCTGGTCGTTGGCCGCCAGCACCAGCGTGGTGTCAAGTTGCTCACTTTGCAGCATGTAGTGTTGCAACACATCGCTGAATTTGTCCAACTTTTCACGCGCATCACCAAACAGCGGTACCACCCCCTGATAGGGTTGCTGACCGGGCTGACGCGTCAGCGGATCCAGGGTGATGGCACAGCGGCCCTGGTTGTCAGCGTTCACCATCTGACTCAATGTGGCATCGGCCGCCACCTCACCGCTGACTGTGGCGGTTGCACGTACGGCGAAATCAGGCTGCACCTCAACCACCGCCAGCTTCACCGGGCCATCGCCAAAAATCTGCAGCACCACTGCGCCATTGAACTTGATGTTGGACTGCATCAAGACGGCTGCAGCGGTCATTTCGCCGAGCAAGTCCTGCAAGGCAGACGGGTACGCGCCATGCGTGGTGTTGGCCCGGCGACGGCTCAAAATTTCCTGCCAGGCATCGGTGAGGCGCACCAACACGCCGCGCACGGGCAAACCGTCGAATAAAAATTTTTGAATTTCTGACACGCCGTGATCCTGATGAAAAAGTAACAAGCCCGCTTCAGGCAATTTTGTGCAGCGTGGCTTTAAAGCGCTGCGCGTTGGCCACGTAATGGTCGGCACTCAAGCGCAAGCCCTCCAGCTGTTCGGGTGTCAGGCTACGCACACATTTGGCCGGGCTGCCGATGATCATGGACCCGTCAGCAAATTCCTTGCCCTCGGTCACCAAAGCACCCGCGCCCACCAGGCAGCCTTTGCCAATTTTGGCGCCATTGAGCACCACGGCACCAATACCGATCAGGCTGTCGTCACCCACTGTGCAACCATGCAGCATGGCCTTGTGCCCTACCGTCACACCTGCGCCAATTGTCAACGGCATGCCGACATCGGCATGCAGGACACTCAAATCCTGAATATTGGTGCGCGCGCCCACCCGAATGGCGGCCGTGTCACCCCGTGCCACCACGCCAAACCAAATACCCACTTCCTCGCCCAGAACCACATCACCGATGACTTCTGCACTGTCAGCCACCCAGGCCGAATCCGCCACCGTGGGGCTCACGCCATCGAGTTCATAAATTGCCATAGTTAATCCTTTGTTTGCAAGCTATTCCGTTTCCAAATCATCCGTGCCCAGGCGCGAAGCCACAGGCAGTGCTTCTAGCACAACAAGGCGAAGTAACAACAACACGGGTGATTTGGAAATGGAATTACCTAGAATTGTAGGATTGTGATGCTTACCATGACACCCACCCGCCCTGCTCCACCGCTTACCCAACCACCTCAGTCTGGCGCAACGTCGCTGCGTCGACAGGCCCTGGCGCTGTTGCAGTTGCGGATCACCGCCCAGAAGGCCGCCGCAGTCAGGGCGCTCCATACGGCCCACTTGCCCGTAGGCAGCACAGAGCAGTTACCCGAACCCCCGGGCTTGCCGGGACGCCCCGAACGACCCACACTGGTACTCCCCAGCGCGTTGAAAACCCGCGCGGTGGGCACACTGGAGGGCCGCGCTTGCTTGATTCATGCGCTGACACACATCGAAGCCAACGCCATCAACTTGGCGCTGGACATCATCTGGCGCTTTGACACGATGCCCGAGGCTTTTTACCGTGACTGGTGGCAAGTCGCCCAAGAAGAAGCCCTGCATTTTGAATTGCTGGCCGCACACCTGCGGACCCTGGGCCACGACTACGGCGATTTCCCCGCACACGATGGCTTGTGGGACATGGCCAGCAAAACCCGTCATGACCTGCTGGCGCGGCTGGCCCTGGTGCCGCGCACGCTGGAGGCGCGCGGCTTGGACGCCACCCCCGCAATTCGCAACAAGTTAGTCTCTGTGGGTGACCAGGCAGCAGCCCGAATTCTTGACATCATTCTGCGTGACGAAATTGGCCATGTGGCCATTGGCAACCGCTGGTTCCGGCAGTTGTGTGCGCAACGCGGTTTGGAGCCCGTGACCACCTATGCAATGTTGGCACAGCAATACGCCGCCCCGGTGCTGAAAGGACCTTTCAACCTGAGTGCCCGACGCGCTGCAGGTTTTGAAGAGGCAGAACTTGACGCCT
This sequence comes from Rhodoferax sp., assembly GCA_020048255.1. GTDB lineage: Bacteria > Pseudomonadota > Gammaproteobacteria > Burkholderiales > Burkholderiaceae_C > Rhodoferax. The sequence goes on from JAIFMR010000101.1 coordinate 4,253, forward strand.
TGTGTGTTACACCTGTCACTGCGTGACCCCTTTCACCGAACCCAAAGCCCCATGTCCATCACCGACAACCTACCCGAGAGTTCCCTCATGGCCATCGCCCGACAACCCATTCTGGACACCAAGCGTGCAGTTTTTGGCTACGAGTTGTTCGACCGATCGGTGGGAAGCTCTGCTTACACCGCAGCCAGTGATGCGGCGCTGCTGTTCAACCTGCTGTCCAACGCCGACAGCGAGATGCGCAACACCAGCAAGTCTATCTTTATCAATTGCACACATCAAACCCTGACTGGTGGTCACCTCGAGCTGATTGAACCCGATCGTGTGGTGCTCGAAATCCCGCCCATGCCAGACGATCAAGGCGACGCCGAGGACATTGAAACCTTTACACAAACCCTCATCGAAGTTCACAAACGCGGATTTCGGCTGGCCTTTGACGAGAGTGTCACTGCACCGGCTTATGCCAGTTGGCTACCGCTGGCCTCATTCATCAAACTGGATGCCAACAAGACCAGTGTCGACCGGTTTAAAAAGGTGGCGGCGCTGCTGTCTGGCAAACCCAAGGTTCAGCTGGTGGCGGAAAAGATCGAAACCCAGGAACAATTTGACACTTTCAGCCAATCTGGTGCCACCCTGTTCCAGGGCTACTGGTTTGCCCACCCGGTGCTCATCAAGGGTCAAACCCTGAGACCGACCCAGGCCGCTGTGATCCAGCTCATCAACCTGGTGCGCAAACAGGCGAGCACCGCTGAAATCGAAGAGGTTTTTAAACACGACCCGACCCTGTCGTTCAACCTTCTGCGGTTTATCAACTCGGCCGGGTTTGGTTTGAGCTGCGAAATCACCTCATTTCGCCATGCGGTGATGTTGCTCGGCCTGAAAAAACTGTTTCGCTGGGCCGCTTTGCTCATGACCACCTCCGGCACGGGGGCCAGTTCCGCCGCAGTGGGCAGCGCTGCGGTGGTGCGCGGCCGCCTGATGGAACTGCTGGCAGCCGAACTGCTGCCCACTGAAGAATGCGACAACGCCTTTGTGGTGGGCATTTTTTCGTTGCTCGACGCCATGCTGGGGATACCCTTGGCAGAAGCGCTGGAGGCGATTTCTCTGCCGCAATCGGTCACCGATGCACTGCTGCACAACACCGGAGTGCTGGCACCGTTTTTGCAGTTGACCCTGGCGTGCGAGAACGCCGACGACACCCAGTTTGCCCAGACGGCGACTTCGTTGCATCTCACTGGCGACCAGGTCAACTGGGCGCACTTGCAAGCCCTGGCCTGGTCGGAAAACATGGCCAATTAAAGCCTGTTACTGCCTAGGCTGGGCATCAGCCCCGCGGGTGATGCCGGGCGTGCAGCACAGCCAGTCGTTCCCGTGCCACATGCGTGTAAATGGTGGTGGTCGAAATATCCGCGTGACCCAGCAGCATTTGCACTGCCCGCAAATCGGCCCCGTGATTGAGCAAATGTGTGGCAAAGGCATGACGCAAAGTGTGCGGTGACAGCGCTTGCGTGATGCCCGCCGCCAGGGCGTACTTTTTGATCAACATCCAGAACATCACTCGGCTCATGGCCGTGCCGGGTGTGCTGCCGCGATGGGTCACAAACAGGTCGTCGCCGTGATGCCCGCCGAGCAGTTCATGACGCGGCTGCTTCAGATAACGCGCCAACCAAAAGCTGGCTACTTCGCCAAACGGAACCAGGCGCTCCTTGTTACCCTTGCCAAATACCCGCAGCACGTTGTCTGCCAGGCTGATGTTGAACACTCTTAAAGTCACCAGTTCACTGACGCGCAAGCCACTGGCATACATCAGCTCCATCATGGTCCGGTCGCGCACACCCTGAGCCAGGCTGACGTCCGGTGCATTCAGCAAAGCCTCCACCTGGGATTCGGTCAGCGTATCGGGAACCCGCAAGCGTTGCTTGGCCGCCAACAGTTTCAGGGTCGGATCCGTCGGGATGTGGTGCTCACGCAAGGCCCAGCGAAAAAATCGTTTGAACACCGTCAAGCGCCGGTTGGCGGTGGTGGCCTGGGTATGCGGGTGCCGGTCGCCAAAATAGTCATTGATGTGAGTTTGCGAGGTGCTCGTCAAACACTGGCCCTGTGCCACCAGCCAGGCAGAAAAAAGCGTCAGGTCGCGCCGGTACGCCGCAAGCGTGTTTTTAGACAGGCCATCTTCCAGCCACAACGCGTCAATAAAGGTGTCGATCAAAGGGTCGGGCAGTCTGTCGGTCATGGTGGTTCAAAAAAAATGGGGGTGGCAAGCCTGATATTCTCACCCGCGTGAACTTTGCCCAACTCCTCTTCCCAGATTTTTCACTGATTTTGATCGGCTACCTGGTCTGTCGCTTCACCCCACTCAACCGCCCGGTGTGGACGCAGGTCGAGCAACTGGTGTATTTCTTGTTTTTCCCGGTGTTGTTGTTCCAATCCATTATCAAAAGCCCGCTGGACATCAGCGCGGCGGGCAACCTGGTGGCTGCTGGTTGGGCTTTGGGTTTGGGAGGCATTGCTCTGGCTTATTCAGTGCCTTACTGGCCTGGCCTGAAAGATCACATCTCCTTGCGGCAACATGCGGCCAGCGCCCAAGTGGCGTTTCGCTTCAATTCGTTCATTGGCCTGGCGATAGCCGACAAAATCGCCGGCGCACAAGGGCTGGCGGTACTTGCGCTTTTGATTGGTGTGAGTGTGCCCCTGATGAACATCGGTGCCGTCTGGCCCATGGCGCGACATGCCCAAGGCAGCTTCCTGCGCGAATTGGCGCGCAACCCACTCATCATTGGCACCGCCAGCGGACTGGCAGCCAACCTGTTGGGTTTGTCCATACCCGGCTGGCTGGACCCGACCATGAACCGCATTGGCAGTGCCTCGTTGGCGTTGGGTCTGATGGCCGCCGGGGCGGGCATGCAGCTCAGCGCGCTAAATCACGCCAAACTGCTGGGCAGCGCCATGCTGCTGTGCAAGCCACCATTTTGCTGATGTTTTCCGCTTTGCCTACGGCTTCGAGCTGCTATGTGCTGGCTGCGCGCATGGGCTACGACGGTGCGTTTGTGGCGGCATTGGTGACCGTATCCACCTTGCTGGGCATGGCCAGCCTGCCGCTGGCTCTGGGTGTGCTTAACGCTGGCTGAGTCCGGGTTGCCCGGCTTGCGCCAACGCCCAGGACACATGCTCTCGCACCAAGGCGCTGGGGTGCTCTGCCCTTTGGGTCAGCGCGGCCACCAGCACGGGCTGATCAGCGGGGCCAGCGCGCAAGGCGTTGCCTAGGGCCACAGCCACATTACGCAACCAGCGCTCATGTCCGATGCGGCGGATCGGGCCACCCTCGGTCAGGTGCAAAAACTGGGCTTCACCCCAACCAAACAGCGTGACCAGCGCGTTACCGGTCAACGCCACTCGTGCGTCAAAGTCAGGCAAGGGGCTTTGCTGGGCAAACTTGTTCCACGGGCACATTAGCTGGCAATCGTCACAGCCATACACATGGTTGCCCATGAGACCGCGCAGTTCCAGCGGGAT
>JAIFMR010000111.1 GCA_020048255.1 Rhodoferax sp.
AGCCAGCGGCATCACGCTGATCAATTTTGAAAGCAACCCGCAAGGACAAACCGCCGTCGAGGAAGCAGCCGTGGCCGCCGCGAGTTAGACATCATTTTTCTCAAGCTCTAGACCGGAACTTTTTTGCCTTAACACCACGCATTAAACGCTCCATTATCACCCCCACAAACCAAACTCACCATGCACACACCAAGCACACTGAAAACCGGCACCCTGCAACGCATGGCCACGTTTTCCCGCGCCGATGTTGACGAGGAAGCACGCACTGTGCCACTGGCCTTTAGCAGCGAGACTCCGGTCGACCGCTGGTTTGGCGCTGAGATTCTTGACCATGCCGCCAGCAGTGTGCGCCTGGCCCGCTTAAACAACGCTGGCCCGCTGCTGGTAGACCATGACCACACTCGCCAGATTGGCGTCATTGAGCAAATCACACTGGGCTCGGATCGCGTCGGACGCGCCACCGTGCGCTTTGGAAAAAGCGCAGCGGCCCAAGAGATTTACCAAGACGTCAAAGACGGCATTCGCCAGCACGTAAGCGTGGGCTATCGAGTCCACAAGATGGTGCTGGAGAGCAAGCAGGGCGATGCGGAAACCTATCGCGCTGTGGATTGGGAGCCGCTGGAGCTTTCCATCGTATCTGTGCCAGCCGATGCCACTGTTGGCGTAGGCCGTGCCGAGGCACCCCAAGACGCGCAAGCGTTTGAAACCCTGATCGAAGGCGCACGCAGCGCCGAAGCCGAAACCACCGAATTAACTCCCAAGGAAATCACCATGACCACACCCGACATCCAAGTTATCGAAGCCGCAGCCCGCTCTGACGCCGCTAAAAACGAGCGCAGCCGCACCAACGAAATCGCCGCTCTGGGCGAAGCCCACGCCAAGCGCGGTGGCGACAAGCTCGCTATGCAATTCATCCGCGAAGGCAAGAGCGTGGAAGATTTCCGCGCCGCTTTGCTGGACGCTGCAGCCAAAGACCCGCAGACCGACACCGTGCAACTCAGCGCCCGCGAAGCCAAAGACTACTCCTACGTGCGCGCCATCGCCGCAGCACTAGGCCGGGCCGAAGGCCAAAACGTCAGCGGCTTTGAAGTCGAGATTAGCCAAGACATCGAGCGCGGCATGCCCGCCAACGTCAAACGCAATGGCGGCATCTTTGTGCCCCTGAGCCTGCAGCGTGCCCCTATTGCCGAGTCTTTGTACAACACCTCTGGCAAGGGTGCCAGCACCGTGTTTACTCAAGCTGGTGACTTTATCGAGCTGCTGCGTAACGCCTCTGTAGCCGTTGGCCTGGGTGCCCGTGTTATGGGTGGACTCACTGGCCCGGTCAGCTTCCCCAAGCAAACCGGTGGCGCATCTGCCTACTGGATGGCTGAGAACGATGGCACCAATGTCACCGCATCCAACGCCGCTCTGGGTGCTGTATCTCTCAGCCCCAAAACGCTGCAAGGTACAACGGCATTCAGCCGCCAATTGATGGCTCAGTCCAGCCTGGATGTAGAGGCATTCATTCGCCAAGACCTGGCCGCAGCACACGCTCTGGCATGGGACTTGGCTGTACTGCACGGCACTGGAAACTCCAACCAGCCAAGCGGCATCTATGTCGCCTCTGACGTGAACAGCGTGGCCTTTGGTGGTGTGCCAACTTACGCACTGCTGATCGACATGATCACCGAAGTGCTCAAAGACAACGCCCTGGGCGGCTCTTTGGCATTTGCCACCACCCCCGGCCTGGCTGGAAAAATGGCAAAAACGGTCATCGCTGCCAACACCGACACCCGCATGCTGTGGGAAGGTAAGTTGAATGAAGGTCTGGTAGCCGGTTACCGCGCCATCGCTTCCAACCAAGTCTCCGCAGTCTTGGGCGGTGGTGCCGAGCAAGGCTTGATCTTCGGTAACTGGGCCGATGTGATGATTGGCAACTTCGGCTCTATGGAGCTGGTGGTCGACCCGTATGCCCTGAAAAAGCAAGGCATGATCGAAGTGACCAGCTTCCAGCTCTGCGACATCGCACTGCGCCGCGGCCAATCCTTCACCAAAGCCACCGGCGTCACCCTGAGCTAATAGGCCGCCGCCATGAAGATCACCTTCACACGCGGCACTGCGCTGGGCGGCATCGGAAACGATGCTTACCCCGGCGAGGTCCGCGACCTGCCCGAAGCCAAAGCCCAAAGCCTGATCATCCAGGGCAGGGCCGTGGCGGGTGACTTATCCCCCAAAAAGCCCAGCGCAAAACCAGCGGCCAAAACCGCCCAGCCCGCGCCTGAGCCAACCCCCGAAAGCACATGATGGACATCATTGGCGACTCCACAATCACCACCTTGCAGGCTCCGGCCAGCATCGCCGCAAGCAGCAATACCGCAGGCATCGACGCCCGCTCACTTGCAGGTCAGGGCGGTTTGATTCTCACCGGCTATGCAACAGCAGGCACCAACCCCACGCTGGCTGTAAAGCTACAGGCCGCTCCCGATGGCGATGTTGTCACCAGCGTCACACCTGGCACCAACACTGGCACCGGCACATGCACTCAGGTGTATGGCGGGCCTGACGCGGTGGCCGAGACCATCACCGTAACGCTTTCTAACGCAACCACCGCCACCGTGGTCGGCAGCGTCTCCGGCCCACTGGCTGATGCCACCGTTGGCACGCTCTACCAAAGTTCAAAAGTTGAATTCATGCTGACCGCTGGCGGCACTGCTTTTGAATCGGCAGACACCTTTGCCATCATCACCACGGCACGGACTTACGCCGATGTGGCCGGTGCAGCCTTTACCGGCCTCACCACTAACCGCAGCGTGCAAAAGATCGGCGTCAACTTTGACCAGGTCAACCGCTTTTTGCGCGTGAACTACGTTCTTGGTGGCACAGTCAGCCCGGCCTATGCCGTGGCAGTGGCAGCAATCAGCGCAGTGCAGTAGCGTCATGTTTGCCGAGAACTTCAGCGCCTTTATGAATACCGCAGAATTTGCCACCAGCGTGACCCTGAACGGCGTCACGGTGTCGGCCATTTTTGACGCGGCATTCGCGCTGGGCTCCGTCGGCCCCTATGGCATGGCCAGCACCCAGCCCAGCCTCACGCTCAGCACCGCAAGCGTTCCCGCCAACCCGGTGGGCGTGTCTGCGGTGGTGGGCGCAGTCACCTACCTGGTGGCCGCGCACGAGCCCGACGGCACCGGTGTCAGCCGCCTGCTGCTGGAGGCGTCCACATGACCAGCATAGTAAACGCCGCTGTAACTGCCATGGTGGCCGCCCTGCAAAGCGGCACCCCAGTGGCACCCCAGGTGGCCCGCGTGCGCTTGCGCCCCATAGCGCAGGCAGCAGCCTTGGCCGTAGTGGTGCGCCCACTGCAGGCACAGGTCACGCAAGCAGCGCTGACCACAGGCTACCCCGTGAGCTGGACCACCCATATTGCAGTGGAATGTTATGCCAGATCAGGGGCCTCAACCACCCCCGATGTCGCTGTTGACGCACTTATTGAGTCCGTTTACGCCAGGCTTATGGCTGACCCAACTTTAGGCGGCGTGGTCATTGGCCTTCAGCCACAAGAAGTTTCTTTCGACTTTGATGCAGACGGTGACGACTCCGCTTGCGCAACCCTTGTCTTTCACGCGTACCAGCGCAGCACAGGCACTACTTTCAGTTAATTTTTTTAGGAGAACCACCATGGCTTTTAATTTCCCCGAAGGCTCCCGCTTTCAGTTTTCTTCCACTTTTGCCGGTGCAAAGACCATTACCGCACTGTCCAACGCAAATCCTGCAGTGGCCACTTGCACCAGCCACGGTTACAGCACAAACGATGAAATTTTGCTTTCTTCCGGTTGGGAAGACGCAACAGATACCATTTACAAAGTCACCAGCATTGATGCCAACAGCTTCAGCATTCAGGGCCTGGATACATCGTCCACCTCACTTTTCCCTGCAGGCACGGGTATAGGCTCCGCTTATGAAGTAAGCGCATTTGCCGACATTCCGCAAGTGCTGACCATCAGCTCCAGCGGCGGCGATGCGCGCTACACCGACGTGCAGTTGCTGGCCTCGCGCAACGCCATCAAAATCCCGACCGGATTTAACGCCACCACCACAACGCTCACGCTGGCACACGACACAACCCAAGCTGCTTACATCACCATGATCGGCCTTTCGCGTGTCAGCACCAAGGTGGCCTTCAAAGTGATCGGCACTGGTGGCACTGAGTATGGCTATGGTTACATGAGCGTGTCTGAGGTGCCAACCCGCACGGCCAATCAGGTCAATGCTGTCAGCGTAGCCATCAGCTACTTGGGCCGCACGATTACTTACGCTGCGTAATCCGCCATAAGCGCAGGGCAGGGCGGTCCCCAAACGGGCTCCGCTTGCCTGTCTTTGCCCGAGCGGGCAGCCCTGCGCCCCTTCTCAATCGGGCCATTTACTTACAGATCGGGCTACACCATGGCAATCAAAATCATCGTCTCAGACACCGTAGGTTTTAAGGTCAAGGGAACGATTAACGACGCTGCAGGCGTTGCGCAGCCGTTTGACTTCAACCTTACCTGCACTCGATTGGATGCAGACCAGATCCAAGCCAAACTCAAAAGCGACTCCGAATCATCCATTACCGACTTTATGGCCGATGTTGTCATGGGCTGGTCTGGCGTTAAGGGCGAGGACGACAAGCCAATCCCCTACAGCGAGGAATCGCTGCGACAGCTCTTCAAAATTGCCGGTGTGGCTGCAGTCAGCTTTCGCACCTACATGACCGAAGTCGGCGCTAAAGAAAAAAACTAGCCGCGCTCGCACGCCAGATAGCCGAAAGCCCAAGCCATGACAGCGACGACCCAGCTCACCAACCCAAGGGGCTCGGCATGGCTGCGCTCTTTGGCGACGCTGCAGCGCCGCAGTTTGAGACCGGATGGCTCTGGCCCTGCAACGTGCAGGCATGGCAGTGCTGGATTGGCGTGCAAACCCAGTGGCGCGTTGGCATGGGTGGGCGCGAGGGACTTGATTACTCCGGTGTGCGCGTCTACCTGGACGAATGCACCAGCCTGTGCGGAGATGAGCGCCGCGAAGTGTTTAAAGGCATTTGCGCAGCAGAGGTGGCCAGCCTTGAAGTGTGGGCACAACAGGCCAAAGAACGGGCTAATAACAACCAATAAAAAGGTCCATCGCCATGGCGAAAACTGACGTTGGCATACGCCTAAGACTCGATGGTCAAGCCGCCGTCAACAGCGGCCTGCGCCAGGTGGAGGGCAGCATGGGCGGCCTGGACCGCTCCGCAGACCTGGTGGGAGCATCTTTTAAAAACCTTGCTGCCACCGCCGCGGCTGGTTTGTCCGTGCGTGCATTTGTACAGGCTGCCGATGCCGTCACCATTCTAAATAACCAGCTCAAGCTGGCCACGGGTAGCACGCAGGCAGCGGCCAAAGCCTATACAGCCCTTTTTGACATAGCGCAGCGCAGCCGGGTGTCATTCACCGAACTGGGCGGTACCTTTGCCAGCATCAGTCGTGCAGGCGAGGCACTGGGTGTGTCGCAAACGCGCCTACTTGCCATAACCGAGTCCATATCCAACGCAGTCGCCATCAGCGGCGGCAGTGCCGAGTCGGCCAAGGCATCACTTATTCAGCTTTCCCAAGGACTTGCCAGCGGCGTGCTGCGCGGCGACGAATTGAATTCTGTGATGGAGCAAACCCCAAGGCTTGCAAAAGCGCTGGCAGACGGTTTGGGTGTGTCCACAGGTGAGCTGCGCAAGTTAGGCGAGCAAGGCAAGATCACTGCCAGCGCCGTCATAAGCGCCTTGGAGTCCCAGTCTAAAGTGCTGTCAGGTGAGGTCAAAGACTCCGTTGTCACTGTAGGCCAAGCCTTCACCACCCTGCAAAACGCCACTGTTTTGGCCGTGGGCGAGTTTGACAAAGCCAGTGGCGTATCCAACACACTGGCCACGGCATTGCGAGGTGTAGCCGATGTGGTGCAGACCATAGGCGCAGCGTTCAAAGAAAATGAGACTGCTATCCAGACCACTGTAGGGGCGCTAGCGGGCCTTGCCTCCGTTGCCATAGTCGGCAAACTGGCAGCAGTAGCCTCCGGCATTGGCGGCATAAGCGGCGCACTGGTGATACTGCGCGGCGTGGTGGCATCGCTCAATCCATGGACCCTTGCCTTGGTAGTGGGTGGCACCACTGTGGGGGCTATATCAGGGTATGCGGACGCACAATCCAAAACCATCAAAGGCATGGCAAGTGATCTGCGCGAGCTAGAGCGCCTGAATGCACGCGCAGCGGCAGATCCAAGCGATGCTATTCTGAACGCAAAAGTCGCTGAACGCACCAAAAAAATCATAGAACTGCGCACCGAGCTGGATAGGCTCTCCAAAGTGCAAGCACAAGCCGATGCGCCAATTGGCAGCGTAGGCAGTGGCGACACCATCCTGCGCCGCGAACTCGCCCGCCAAGAGGCTCTAAAGTCTCCCGACAAAGATGCCATCGCCAACGCAAAAAAAGCATTGGTCGACCAAAACCGCGAACTCAAAGAGCAAGCGCAATTACTGGCAAAACTCTCCGGCGTGAATGGCGACTACATCGAGCAGCTAACCAGGCTGCAGGCTGTGCGCAAATCGCAAAACCTCAGCGATGCGCGTTATGCCGAGCTGGTCACTGAACTCATTGGCCAGCAGCCGATGGTCAAAGAACTGTATGCCGCGCAAGAGGATGCAGCCAAAGCCGCAGCCAAAGCGCAAGAAGACCAAAACAAAGCCCTCGACAAGTGGAGCGATCTGCGCATCAAGGAAGCCGCCGACCTGGACGAACAGATAACCAAAAAACAGGCCGAAGCAGATGCCATTGGCCAAACCGCAGAGGCTGTGGCTGCACTCACCGCCGCCAAATACGACGAAGCAGCAGCTACAAAAGAAGCCTACGCCGCAGCCCTGCAAAATGCCAGCGCCTATGCGGGGGAATTCAAAGACGCATATTTGCAAGCCGCGCAAGATGCCAAAGACCAGGCCACCAAGTTGCGCAAACTCGCACAATTGGAAACAGTAGCCGGTGCCAAAAAAGCCGCAGACGAATCTACAAAAGAATGGCAAAAAACCGCTGACAAAATCAACGACTCCATAACCGACGCACTGATGCGCGGCTTTGAGAGCAGCAAAGGCTTCGCTGAGAACCTGCGCGACACCGTTGTGAATATGTTCAAGACGATGGTGCTGCGCCCCGTTATCA
>JAIFMR010000053.1 GCA_020048255.1 Rhodoferax sp.
CCACACCATCAAAGTATGAACTGCTGATCTGGCGACCGGGAAACAGTACCATGGCAAAGGCCTGTCCACCCACAATAGTGACATACATCTGCGCCAGCCCACCCAGCGTCACCCAGCCTGCCGCCCATTTGATCCGGCTACGCAACGCGCCAGCAGGGGAGCGAAGCAGCAGAGCCAAAGGCAACACTCCGCCCAGGATAACTTGCCCCAACCAGAAAATCAGGGTGTAGGACCCACCTTCCAGCAAAATGAAACGCTCAAAATCATGGTGCTTGGTGAAGTACAGATTGGTCAGGTGATAAACCAACACAAAATACAAACCCGCCGCCACAAATATCACTTGCAAACGCGCCAGCCGGGCAATCAAGACCTCACCCAGAGGGCGGGCACCACCATGACAAGCCAGCATCAAAACGAGTACAAAAACAGCCAAACCATAGCTGAGTGACAAGGCAATGAACAAGGGAGCCAACAGCGCCGAGTCATAGGCCTGCCGCGCGACCAGAAAACCAAAAATTGAGCCTGTACCGGTCGTCAGAGCCATGCGCCAAATGAACGCCAAAAATCCTGCGAACGGGGTAAACCGGTTCATGCGCTGCTCCATCATGGTCCACAAATATGCAGCAACGAAGCCCACAAAGCCCGAATAAAGAATAATGTTCCAGGAAAAGATCGATTTGAAATTGAAATGGGTCATGGCCACGATCAGCCGATCAGGACGACCCAAGTCCAGCATCAGCACCATCAGCCCACCAATCAATAAGGCAATGGCCAGCACGCCCGACAGCGGCGCCATGGGCTTGAACTCCACCTTCCCAAATACGGATGCCATTGACGCTACGTTAAGTGCACCGGATGCCGCCACAATCAAAAAGACCGCGAACACATGCGGTAAACCCCAGACGATCTGGTTATTCATACCGGTGACGATGTGACCGTTATGCTCCACGTACGCCACCGCCCCCAGACCCAGCAACAAAACCATAACCAGACCACCAAACAAGGGGTAATAGCCAGAAGGGGTGTCTTTCAAGGGACGGAGTGCAAACTTCATGAACCAGTCTTTCTTCAAATGCCAGAGTAGCGCACACCGGTGTTCAGATTCAAGTCTTCACGGATTTGCCGAGACGGATAACTCGCGATTCGCTTGGATATTTCGCTCGCAGGATCATTGAGGTCACCAAACAAAATCGCAGCATGGCCGGCGCTGGCACAAGCACTGACACACGCCGGCATCTCACCCTGGTCAACCTTATGGACGCACATCGTGCATCCCTCTACCGTACCCATGCCACGCGGCACATCGGTCTTTTGGTTTTGCAATGGCTCATGCACAAACGAGCGCGCCTTGTAAGGGCAAGCCATCACACAGTAACGGCAACCGATACAAATGTGTTTATCGACCAAGACAATGCCATCCGCGCGCTTGAACGATGCGCCGGTCGGACACACATCGACACAAGGGGGTTCAGCACAATGCTGGCACATCATGGGTAAAGACTGCGTTTTCCCGGTCCGCACTTCCTTGATCTCAATCTTGCGTATCCACTGGGAGTCAGTCGGCAAAACACCGCCTGAGAGTCCATTTTCTGTGTTGCACGCCGTCACGCAATCGGTACAACCTGATGCACACTTGCCGCTGTCAATCAACATGCCCCACCGGACCTTGCTGCTCGCACCAGTCGCCGCTGAACCTGGCGCGGGAGCGGCTTGGGCAATCTCAATCAGCCGAACGCCTGGAGCGATCAGGATGCCAGCCAAGCCAGCCGCAGCGACGCCCAAAAACCCCCGCCGACCAGTGGCCGAGCTCGGTTGCTGCTTCACGGAAACGGGTTGCTCTGGCTTCATGGTTTCACCTGCTGCTGGACCGCCATTTGGGACAACGCACCCTGCCACTGGCCCGCCACGGGTGTCTGAGACACTGCGACAGAGACCTGCTTGCTTGCCGGCTTGTTGGCATGACATTCAAAACAGTCTATTTTGACTGCCGCATACGCGTGACAACTCTGGCAAAAGTTACCTTGTTGGGCCGACACACTTTGCGTGGTTTGACTGGCGTGACAAGCCACGCAAGCCTTGAGCGAATATTTGCCTGTTCTGTCGCCTCCATGCATCGTGTCGTCGCGCTGGTGCTTGAGCAGCTTCATGTGGTTGCGCCGCATAAAGGCGGGCTCTTCCACACATTGACCGCCTCGTGCCTTTTCAACCAAAGGTTGTAGCCCCCCCCCCGTTACACCCTGTGCCACAGCGCCGCCCGTGACGGACAGCAAAACACCCGTCAAAAAGAATCCGGCTGAGATGCTTCGCCCCCAGCGCAGCAAGGTAACACGTGCATGACGCAACATCTACTTAGTCCCCCAGGCCCATCTGGATATAACCCGTGGGGCAGACGTCAGCGCAAATGTGACAACCAATGCATTTGCTGTAATCGGTGTCCACGTAACGACCAATGGTGGACTTGGATTTGGGCACCTTGAAGACAGCCACCTGAGGGCAGTACACCACACAGTTGTCGCATTCAAAACACTGTCCGCAACTCATACACCGCTTGGCCTCAGCCACAGCTTGGGCTTCGACCAAAGGCTGCAACCGCTCCTCAAAATTATCCAACGCTTCGGCTGCCGTCAGCGAAACAATGCCCCGACGATTTCGCGACAGGTAGGGGAAATGTCCGAGGAACAATTCTTTATGGGAAATGACATACCTATCTGACCGGTTGTCGTAGTTATGGATGGCTGCCGTGCTTTTATCAGTGCCGCGGGTGGGCTCGTGAACCTCGGTGAACGCCAAGCCTTTCTCGATCATCTTGCGCTTCAAATCGAAGGTATGCACATCGATCTTGGGCCGCTTCTCAGCTGCCTCGTTTTGCAAAAAGCGATCAATACCGTCAGCAGCGATGGCACCGTGACCAATGGCTGTCGTCAGCAAATGCGGGCGCACCACGTCGCCACCGACATACACACCGGGTTGCCCTTGCACTTGGTAGTTTTTGTCAGCGTTGATGACACCTTTGCCGTTGTTGAATTCTTCCAAGCCAGTGAAGTCAACTGCTTGCCCGATCGCTGACACGATCAAATCGGCTGGAATGTCTTCTTCGGTCCCTTCGATGTTTTTAATCTCCAGTCGGCCGCCGACAATTTTTGCCTCACAGCGGACGATACGCAGCGCCACGGCTCGCCCGTCATCGCCACGAATGACAGCCACAGGAGCCATACTGCCACGGATCGTGATGCCCTCAGACAATGCATGCTCGACCTCGTGCTTGGAAGCCTGCATCTTCTCGACATCAAAGATCGTCGTCAAGGTCACTTCAGCACCCTGACGCACCGACGCCTGTGCCACATCGTGTGCCACATGCCCGGTGATCGCGTGTTCCGGCCGATCCGATTCGTTGATTTTGTCGATGTGACCGAGGCGCCTGGCGACCGTTGCCACGTCAATGGAGGTATCCCCGCCACCGATGACCACGACGCGCTTACCCACATGGCGCAGGCGACCGTCATTGAAGGCCTTGAGGAACGACGTTGCCGTCACACAATTGGGCGCATCAGCACCTTCCACGGGCAACGCCCGACCGGCTTGCGCGCCCAAGCCCAAAAACACGGCGTCAAAGTCCTGGCGAATTTGTGCCATGGTGATGTCGGTACCAATGCGGCACTTCATCTTGGTGGCCACACCCAAATCCAGAATACGCTGGATTTCGGCGTCGAGAACATCGCGTGGCGTCCGAAAGCCAGGAATGCCATAACGCATCATGCCACCAAGCTCTTCACGCTCATCAAAAATGGTGACGGCGTGTCCCTTCAAAGCCAACTGGTAAGCAGTTGACATGCCTGCGGGACCACCACCAATCACAGCAACACGTTTGCCCGTGCTTTGTGCAGGCTTGTTGTAGGCCAACTTGTTTTTGATGGCGTAGTCGCCCAGAAAGTGCTCAACGGAATTGATGCCAACAAAATCCTCAACCTGATTGCGATTGCAACCTGACTCGCAGGGTGCCGGGCACACACGCCCCATCACGGAAGGGAATGGATTGGCCTCTGTCAGGCGACGAAAGGCGTATTCTTGCCAAAGCATCCCTGCTGGGGGCTTTTCAATACCGCGAACAATATTCAGATAACCACGAATATCCTCACCCGCCGGACAACTACCTTGGCAGGGTGGCGTGCTCTGAATGTAGGTAGGACACTTGTGGGAGTGCCCAGCATCGAAAATTTTGGCCTGCCAGGTTTTGACCTTGGCCTCCCCGTCCTTATATCGACGAAACGAAAGGGGCTTGGGGGTCACGTTGTCGGGGGTCACAGACATGTCAGAGTCTCCTGATATTTTTACTCAAAGAAAAGGCTTGGCGTTACTTATCGCCCAGGCGAATTGCTTTACTGACCAACTGATGGACACCGCCCACCATGCTCATATTGAAGCCGTAATAAGGCAGAACCTTGGTGAACTGGGCCTTGCAAATGGCACAAATAACGGCCATGAAATTCACGCCGTGGTCATCGACCACATGCTTGAGCGCCTCCATGCGCGGCAAAGCTCCCTTGACTCGAAGTTCCATCAAATCATCTGTGAGCAGACCGCCGCCGCCACCACAGCAAAAGGTGCTTTCATGAATAGTCTCTGGAGCCATGTCATGGAAATGATTGGCAACCGATGTGATGATGCGTCGCGGGATCACAAACTGGCCACCCGGCATATTGCCCATGCGTGACGCCCGTGCCACATTGCACGAATCGTGGAAAGTGATGATGCGATGGTCATTGGCTTCCTTGTCAAACTGCAAGGCCCCACGCCCAATCAAATCATCCGTGACTTCACAAATATGCTGCGGGACCGGGTAGCGCTGATCGAGAAAGTCAAACGGACCAATCAAGGTGTTCCAGAAGCTGTAAGCCACCCGCCAGGCATGTCCGCATTCACCCACGACGATGCGTTTGACGCCGAGCTCCAAAGCTGCCTCACGAACCCGCATCGAAATATTACGCATTTGTTCATAGTTGCCAATGAACATGCCAAAGTTTCCAGCCTCGGATGCATGCGAGCTCAGCGTCCAGCTGATACCTGCTGCATGAAACACCTTTGCATAGCCGATCAAACTCTCGACGTGCGGCTCAGAAAAGAAATCAGCGGAAGGCGTGATCAGTAAGACTTCGGCACCCTTCACGTCTAATGGAAACTTGACGTCAACACCTGTGTCATCTTTTGTGTCTTCTTCCAGGCCTTCCAGCGTGTTTTCGAGCGCAGGACCCGGAATGCCCAAGTTATTGCCAATGCGATGCACCTTGCCGATGATTTCATTGGAGTATTTTTGACCCAAACCGATCGAGGCCATGATCTCGCGAGCCGCCATCGTGACTTCTGCGGTATCAATGCCGTAGGGACAAAACACCGAGCAACGTCGACATTCGGAGCACTGGTTGAAATAGCTGTACCACTCGTCCAGCACTTCACGGGTCAAATCAACCGCGCCTACCAACTGGGGAAAATGCTTTCCAGCAAAGGTGAAATACCGACGATACACCTTGCGCATCAGATCCTGACGCGCCACCGGCATATTTTTGGGGTCCGAAGTACCTAAAAAATAGTGACACTTATCTGAGCAGGCACCACAGTGAACGCACGCGTCCATGTACACCTGGAGTGACCGGTACTTGCTCAGCATCTCACCCATTTTGGCGATAGCCTTTTCCTGCCAATCGTCCACCAAGGCTTCAGGAAAGCCAAGCGCCGTCTGGATCGGACCCGACGCCACGAACGGCTTGAGATGGGACATGGCCCCTACCTGAACCAGCGGTATCACCGGGTAGGACTTGAGCTTGGGAGTTTCGAATGCTGCGGTGGCCATAATCTGTCCGTACTTAAGCTTTTTTGTCCAGGGCAGCTGCCCAAGCCGCAATGTGACGCACTTCCCGTGCGTTGTCAGGCTGATTGCGCGATGGGCTGAAGAACAGGCCGGGCGCATGCAGTAGCTTGCTGATCGGGAAAATAATCATCAACAGCGCCACCATCGCTAAATGCGCCAATAAAACAGGGTCGGCGGGGAGTGCTTGCCAATTAAAGCGCATCAACCCCAACATGAAAGCCTTGACGGCCACGACATCGGTGTGGGCCACAAACCGCATAGCCAAGCCGCTCAGACCGATCATCAGCAACAAGGCCAACATCAAGTGGTCTGACGGTGTGGAAATGTATCGAACGCGGTCGACCAACCAGCGGCGCGCCCAAAGCCCGCCCAAAGCTGCCACCATGATGAAGCCAGCATACGTGCCAAATGGCTGAATCAACACCACCGGCAGCCACACCGGCTCTTGGAAGTAGCGAACGTGACGCAACACCACCAATAGCAGTGTCACGTGAAAAGCCCAGCCAAACAGCCAAGTCCACTTGCTGGACTTGAACAGGCTCTCAAAAAGAACAACTTCACGCGCCAAGCGCCAGCGCACACCCGCAGCCGTAGTCGGCGCCGGGGTTGTTGGAATACTCAAAGGCGCCGGTACCTTGCTGTAGGCGCGTATTTTGCGGGCCAGTCCAATGACCAGTACGCCAGTCGCAACGTAAAACAAAACCGTGTAAAGAATTGTCAGGAGGGACATGGACGGCACCGCTCTATGCTCAAAAGAAAATCAAATACAACCAGTTGGCTTAGGCAAGCCAGCGATCTTGCAGGCTTGCTTGGCAGGGCCATACGGGAACAGGTCGTACAAGTATTTGCTGTTGCCCTTTTCTTCGCCAAATTTCTTCCCGATGGCCTTGGTCAAGACGCGCACAGCAGGAGCAATTTGGTACTCGTTGTAGTATTCACGCAGAAAGTTGATCACTTCCCAGTGGTTGTCAGTCAGGGCGACCTTTTCCTCTTCCGCGAGGTGAACAGCTGCTTCATTGGTCCATTCAGCGAGGTTAAGCAAATAACCTTCTTCGTCTGTTTCGTAGGTCTTGCCGTTAATTTCAAAGCTCATAGATTTCTCCAGGTAAAAATAAATTGGAACATTGCGCCCGGCTCAGAGCCAGGAGTGTGAAGTATCAAACTTTTCGACCAGGTCAACAAAGCCGGCGTAATCGACCAGGGTGACCCCTTCGATTAATTTGCCTGTGACGCCACGCGCGTCCATGTCAGGCTGCAGGGCAAAGACACTGAGATTGGCACAGGCAGCCTGCAGACGCTCCTGGACAGCACTGCCCTGGGTCGCGGCATAAACACCGTCTTCAATGAACAAAATGCCATGACCAGGTTGGGCCATACGCAGACAGGTGTCCAGCGTCGTGGTTTGAAAAGGGGATTTATTAATAATGTGCAACATAGGTTGTCCTTGTCGTCAAAAGCTCAGGATCACGTCCTGTTGCGCCATCAGTTCACCCATTTGCTGAGCGTCCAGAACTTCCACGGGGACCAACAGGTCGCTTTCACTCAAACCCCGCTGATCAAGTGAGGCCTGATCAACATACAGTTTTTCAACGTCATAACCTTCCAGGGCGCGGTAACTAGGCGAAAAATTCTTGATGCCAATGCCCTTGGTTTGCTGGCCCTTGACCAACTCATAGACACCGTCGTCAATAAAGACCAGACTCACATCCTGATCGAATGTGGCTGTGATCAAGACGACTTCCAGACTCTCCAGGGCATAAATGGTTCCGTAAGGTGCTTTGCGGTTGACAAACATGAATTTCTTCACTTTGGGGCCACTAGGCGCGCTCGCTTGCTGTTCACTCATGGTGCGTACTTTCTTGACTTGGATTAATCGCCGAAGGTCACCAGTCGATCAGCCTTGATGCCGCTGTCAACCAACTGCCCTAAACCCGAGATGCGAAACCCCGGCGCCAATACTTCTTCTTTGATGCCACGGCGCAAGGCCGCTGCCACGCACACCACCAGGTCCACCTTGTGCTCAGCAGCTACCGCTGACCAGCGATTCACAATGTGCCTGTCGTCTTGCGGCGGCTCCGTCAACCGAGTTGCATTGTTGACACCGTCATGGTAAAAAAACACGCGCTGAACGGTGTGTCCCTTGGCCAGTGCCGCTACAACAAACTGATAGGCGCTATCAGAAGCCTGATGTGTGTAGGGGCCTTCGTTCACGAGAATGCCGAATTTCATGGTACTCCTGATACTTTGCGGGACAGATCTTGAGATCTGTCCCCATCTGTTTACTGGATATTGAAGCGTTTAGAAACGAATGTGTGTCGACGCATTCAAGCTCGAACGCGAACCACGCCAGTCATCGATGAGGTACTTGGTGAATGGCAAATCACACTTCTCAAAGAATTGTGGCCAGCCAATACGCTCGATCCAGTCAGACACACGCTCCCAGGAACGAGCATCTTCCTTGTAGGTGTAAAGAATTTTCTTCACCATGGCAGACACTTCTGGCCAACGGGGCGGGTTATTGGGCAAGCCAGACGCCACCATTTTCATGAAGGTCGGTTTGCCGCGCGCATTGGAATTCTTGCCACCCACCCAGATCGCCAGCTTGCTGTGCTCAGGGTCATTGATTTGCATGGGTGGGCATGGTGGGTAGCACGCACCGCAGCACATACATTTGGATTCATCGATCTCCAGCGACGGCTTGCCGTTCACCATGGCCGGACGGATCGCCGCCACTGGGCAGCGCGCTACCACGGTGGGGCGTTCGCACATGTTGGCCACCAGATCATGGTTGATTTTGGGTGGCTTGGTGTGCTGGACCACAATGGCAATGTCGGCCTGACCACCACAGTTGATCTCGCAGCAAGACGTGGACAAATGGACCCGATTGGGCATTTCTTCCTTGATGAACTCCGAATGCAGTTCATCCATCAATGCCTTGACCGCGCCCGAGGCATCTGTGCCCGGAATATCGCAGTGCAACCAACCCTGAGTGTGCGCAATAGCGGACACCGAGTTACCTGTGCCGCCCACAGGAAAGCCATTGCTGGTCAGCGCATTGATCAGAGGCTCCACCCGAGCAGCATCCGACACCATGTACTCAATGTTGGAACGAATGGTGAAGCGAACATGCCCATCAGCAAAGTTGTCAGCAATGTCACACAGTTTGCGAATGGTGAACAAATCCATCTGACGCTGGGTGCCAGCACGCACCGTCCAGATCTCATCGCCCGAATGCGAAACATGGTGCAACACGCCAGCGCGAGGCCGATCATGGTGCTTCCAGTTGCCGTAGTTTTTCACCATCAACGGATGCAGGTACTGCTTGTTGTCCGGTACGCCGCTCTCAATGGGTGTGCGCATTGTTGCCATGGTTTGTCGTCCTGTTCTGAGTTAGTTCAAGCAGCTGCTTTGCGAGCATTGATTTTGGCGACTTCATCATCCCAGCCGTCGGTACGGACGTAAGGGTTGGTGCGAGGTGTCGAAACCATATTTGGATCAATCTCCAGACCAATGCCTTCGAGGAAGTTGATCAAACCGATGCGCTCAATCATCTCGCCGGTGCGCTCATGCTCCAACGCGTTTTCAGCAAAGAAATCAATCGACTTCTGTGCCAGGTCGACCAGTGCTTCGTAGTCTTCCTCGGTCTTCATGGGCATGAAGGGTGTAACTACCGTACCCATCAAGTCACCAATTTTCAGTGTGCGTTTGCCGCCCATCAAAATCGTCACACCTTTGTCCACACCCGTTGCCAGGGCGCCGGTCATGACGTTGATGCAGTGCATGCAGCGCACGCAGTTGCCGTTATCAATTTCCAAAGAATTGGTATCGCTGACCGCCACGCTGGAAATCTTGGCTCCTGTCGACACATCCTTGGTTTCCTTCAACATGATGGCCTTGGTGGGGCAACGGCTCACCACATCGTTGACCAATTCGGTCATGCCATGCTTTGCAAACCATTTGCGAGCCAAGACCTCGTCGGTGCGGATGTTGTCACGCCATGTACCGATCACCGCCATGTCAGCGCGCTGAATGGAGTTCATGCAGTCATTGGGGCAACCCGAAAACTTGAACTTGAACTTGTAAGGCAATGCCGGACGATGCATGTCGTCCAAAAACGTATTGAGCACTTGCCGATGCGCCTTGGCCTCATCGAAACACGACTGTTCACAGCGCGCTGCGCCAACGCAGGACATGCTGGTACGCACAGCCGGGCCAGCACCACCCAAGTCAAACCCCAATTCATTGATTTCGTCGAAAGCACCTTGCACGTTGGCCGTGCTGGCACCTTGAAACATGATGTCGCCAGACTGGCCGTGAAAGGCGATCAGGCCGGAACCGTGACGCTCCCAGATGTCACACATCTTGCGCAACACGTCGGTGTTGTAGTGCATGCCAGCTGGTGGCTGCACGCGCAGGGTGTGAAATTCTTTGGAGGCAGGAAACATCTCTGCCACTTCAGAGAAGCGGGGAATCACACCACCGCCATATCCAAACACACCTACCGTGCCACCCTTCCAATATCCCTTGCGGGTTTTGTAGGAGTGCTCCAATTGACCCATCAAATCGGTCATGTACTCACTGTCTTTGGCCAAACGCTTCAGACCCGTCACGAAACTGGGCCATGGCCCACTTTCAAGCTGGTCAAGCATGGGGGTATCGTGCTGCTTATTGCTCATCAAGTGTCTCCTGTCGTGGGGCGCTGGGCTGGCGCAAATCGGTCAAACCGGACGCGGTGACTGTCTGCCATTGGGGATAGGCTTCTTTTCATCGCAGGGCCAAATGATACGAGCCGCCAAGCCCTCATCACCATCCCCCTCGTTGAGTATTGGGAGCTACCCGTTTGGGTTATATCGTCCCACCCGTCCCGGTGATAGACGACACTGGCCATCATTGCGCCCAATAGAGGTATTGATGGTTAAGCTCTCGCAACACCGTTTTTGCCTGGTGCTACCGAAGATCAACCGAATATCAATGAGAAACAAACACCATGACCACGATCACACCGCTTGAAAAACTGACCATTCCTCTGGGTGGCCAGGTGATCGAACTGCAACAACTCGATTACGACGCCGGCGGTATGAGCCTGCTGCGCACTCGCATTCGCGAAAAGAGCCGCTTCACCGTGTTTGAGATCGACGCGCAATCCGCCCAGTTGTGGGGAGAAGCTTTGCTGCGCTGGGCCAAGACCCAGACACCCGCAGAGTCTGCCGCAAAGGATCCTGCATGAGCGCACCGCCTGTTGCACAACAGCCCAACACGGTGGATGTCATTTTCCCGCTGGTCGGTGGCTTTTTGCCGCGAGACCACGCGCAGGCGCTGCAAGACGCGTTGTGCGCACAATGGCCCTGGCTTGCCACGGAGCCTCATGCGGCGATCCACGCCATCAAATTGGTGCCGGGGCTTGACGGCCTGGCCATGTTGTCGCGCCGTGCGCGGCTGTTGGTCCGGGTGCCAGAGCATCGCGCGCCAGAGCTGTTGGCTAAAACCGGCATGGATGTGCAAGTCGGCGGTCATGCTTTGCACCTGGAAACACCCCATCAACGGGAACTACAAGCGCACGCCACCTTGTATGCCTACAAAGTAGCTGCGCCCAGTGAGGATGAGTCCAGCTTCCTTGCGGAAGTGACCCGAGAACTTGCCAGTCTGGACATTGGCGGCGAAAGAGTGTGTGGCAAGCGCCAGAATCTCATGGCCCAAGGTGGCCTGATCCACGCCTTCAGCCTGATGCTGCACGCCCTGCCGGCAGAGCAGTCCCTGCGTTTACAACACCACGGCATCGGCGCACATCGCTTGCTGGGCTGTGGCATTTTCTTGCCGCACAAATCTGCTGCGGCCGTTTGAACAAATTTATCAACCCGAAAAGGAGACGTTAGATGGGCTACAACATCAATGGAACAGAGGTCGAAGCCGATGCACAAGGCTTTTTGCTGGAACCACTTTTTGATGATGAGGCGGTGCGCGTCATTGCGCAGGCTGAAAATATTGAGTTGACCGATGCGCACTGGGAGGTAGTGAATTACCTGCGCGACCAGTACAAAGAAGAAGGTCACACACCCAACTTTCGCAACATGCTCAAAGGCTTCGCTGAAATTCGACCCGGTGTTGACAGCAAGTACCTGTACGACCTGTTTCCCATTGGCCCCGCCAAACAAGGTCCCAAGGTTGCAGGCTTGCCGCAACCCCTGGGCAAGGGCGGCTACTGAGCCTCACCGGTGACTATGCGCATCAAGAGCCAGTGGTTTCAAAGTGAAACCGCCAAAACACCTCAGCAAACCGCCAGCGCCATGGCCTTCATCACCTGGCGGGTGGCGCAAAACACGCTTAAGCACATGCGCAGCGCCAGTTTTGACATTGACGTGGGTCCGCAATACTTCGCATTCACCCACGAAGTGCTGGTGTTTTTGACACAGGTTCTTGACCGCATGGCGCATGAACGCATGGATGATGATGCGCGCGCAGAATTCATGACCGCGCTGGTACAACGCGTTGCTGAGGTATTGCAGGAAAACGAAGACGGGCTACTGGGCGTGCCACCCGCAGGGGAACCCAGTCATTACGAGCGTTTTATTGACTTGTTTAACCAGCTGGCTGACCACTACGCAGATTTCAGCTATGGCCCAGATGGACCTGATTTTGCATTCATGCGTTACTTGGGGCACCGTATTGAAGCCATCATGCCGCACAAGGATCAGCGCTGGGTGATCGACCAGATCATGGCCACCGAGGTGCCGGAGGCGGTTGAAACACTCAAGCGGGGTATGCACGGCGTTCTGTCGACCGAGCCCAGGCCAGCCCGCGCCTCACGTGCCAGCAGTTCTGGCGATTGAACAGCATGCCGGCATCGCCTTTCGACCTGACGCAAGACAGCGCCTATGCCCCCTGGCGCGCTGCCAAGCTGGCCAATCACCCTCGCACCGCAGCAGACCTGGTGGTGGATATTGCCGATCCCCGGTCCTTGCGTGCCGATGAGCGCCAGGCCCTGCTGCAGCGCTGCGCCACAGCCAACATGGCGATTTACCGCAGCCCTGTTGACACAGAAGACAAAGACATCGTCCGCCAACTGGGCAGTCAGTTGGGGCTCCATCAACTGGACAGCAACTGGTTGGCCGATGAAGATGGGATTTCACCCATTGCCGTGGCAGGGCAGGTTGGGCAGCGCAGCGTGTTTATCCCCTACACCAACCGGCCGATCAAGTGGCACACGGATGGCTACTACCACCCTGTAACCCGCCATATTCGCGCCATGATCCTGCATTGCGTACGCCCGGCCCGCTCAGGTGGTGAAACGGCCCTGATGGACCCTGACATGGTCTACATCAGGCTACGCGATGCCAAGCCGCAGTGGGTGCAGGCCCTGATGGCGCCAGACGCCATGACGATCCCTGAACGCGTGGATGAAGACGGCGTCGCCCGCCCGGAGCAATCCGGGCCGGTGTTCTCGGTGAATGCCAGCACCGGCGATTTGCACATGCGCTACACCGCACGCACCCGAAGTGTGCTTTGGAAAGACGACCCCG
This sequence comes from Rhodoferax sp., assembly GCA_020048255.1. Lineage (GTDB taxonomy): Bacteria > Pseudomonadota > Gammaproteobacteria > Burkholderiales > Burkholderiaceae_C > Rhodoferax. The sequence continues at coordinate 13,381 of JAIFMR010000053.1, forward strand.
ACACGCGTGACGCGGTCGCCTTTCTGAGTGATTTGCTGGCCGGTGACGATCCTGCCATTTTCCGCCTCCGACTGGAGCCAGGCATGGGGCTGGTCTGTAACAACGTGCTGCACGACCGCGCGGGGTTTGAAGATGAGCCTGGACAGACCCGCTTGTTGTACCGTGCGCGCTACCTGGATGCTGTGGCAAAGCCCGCCATGGCGGATCCGCATCAGGCGTCTGAAGATTTATATGTGAAAAGTGCCTCTAGCCCTTTATTCAATTACACCAGTAGCTCTTTATAAGATAGCATCTTATGACTCATCAAGTTAGTGTTTGGCGTGCTGCGCAGCTGCTGGGGGTGGCACGCGGCGTCTTGCAAAAGCAGGTTCGTGACGGAACCCTGCTTCTGAATGACGGCCAAGTGTCTACCGACCGGTTGTTGAGCCTCTATCCTGACGCGCACCTCGAAGAGTCTGGACTGCTCGAGCGGGTCACCCAAATTCGCGATGAGGCATTTGGCAAAAGAGTGCGTGAGCGCTTGTTGCCCAGTCAGGAAGTGCTGGCCCAGCGCCTGTTTAACCAAAGCCAGGAACTCGCCGATCTTCGACGCCACCTGCAACACTATCATGCCTTGGTCATTGCGCTGCAAGCGGACATTCGTGCCCAGTTGGTACACAATCCAACTTCGGATGCCTGGCTGGAACTTGAAAAAATGATCACACAGGGCCTCGCTAAGGTCTTGGCCACTGAGCCCGTCAATATGCTGGAGGTCATGGATGACATGCTCAAAGTCATGACGGCACAAGTCACCGTGCGCCCAAGCGGTCATGAGTTTGCTGTCGAGGGACACGTCAACTTGCTGCAAGCAGGCTTGCATGCGGGTCTCAAACTGATCTATGGCTGTGGAAATGGCACCTGCGGCATGTGCAAAGTGCGGGTCATTTCAGGCGAAGTTTCCCAAACCCAGCACTTTGATTACCCGCTGTCGGAAACCGAAAAGGCGCAGGGCTACACCCTGATGTGTTGCCACACCGCAGCCAGCAGCACGCTCACCCTTGAAATGCTGGAAGCCACGGGGCCACAGGATATTCCCCAACAATTGATAGCGACACAGGTACGAGCCATCTCGTCCTTGGCCGCTAACACGCTTTTGTTACACCTGCAAACCCCGCGCACCCATCGACTTCGCTTTTTGGCGGGTCAGTCGGTGCGCCTTGGCTGGACGTCCGCACAGCAGGGCGACTTAGATGCCACCTACGCGATCGCGAGCTGCCCTTGCGATGATCGCAACTTGTTATTCTTTGTCACACGAGACGCCACCGATGCCTTGGCTGAAAGTTTGTTTGCAGGCCATATCAAGCCAGGGGCCACGCTCACTGTACTGGGGCCCAGCGGCGAATTTGTTCTGGCTGACGGACACAGACCGCTGGTTTTTGCTGCCTGTGACGCCAGTTTCGGACCCATCAAGAGTCTGATCGAACATGCGCTGTCACTGGACGCAGCGCCGTCCCTGTCACTGTTCTGGCTGGCCACCCAAAGCGATGGCCACTTCTTCAGCAACCAATGTCGGGCCTGGTCAGAAGCACTGGACCAGTTTGAATACGAACTGGTCACCCATACCGACGCGGCTTTGGGCGCCTGGCAAATCGCCTTGGCCATGCGGGCTGACCTGTTCGACATCGATTGTGATTTTTACCTGGCCGGCCCACAGGCATTTGTCAACACCTTGCATGACGAATTGCGTTCCTCTGGCGTCGCCGAAAGCCAGATCTACACTTTAGCCATGTAGTTCCGCACCACCCTGAAACAAATTTTTCAATCATGCCAGCACCCAGCTCCACTGCAGTATCTGCCAGCACCTCCCGTGCCGGCGAACCTGCCACTTACACCGACGCGACCCCACAGCCCCAAGACATGACGCTGCCCGATTGTGCGGGTGGGGAGTCGTTTGCCCTGATGGTTTTGGGTCACAGCATGGTGCCCGAGTTCCTGGAAGGGGAAATCATCATCATCGAGCCCGAGGGTCTGGCCAAAGACGGGTCGTATGTTTTGGCTTGGCATGACAACGAATGGACGTTTCGGCAGCTGTGCCAAAGCGGCTCAGGCTGGGTATTGCATCCCTTGAACCCCGCCTTTGCAGACGCCGCGATTGCCAACCTGGACTGCGTGCGCGGCGTCATCATTCAAAAAGCCCTACCGGGGCGGCGACGTGCTTCCAAACATTACATTTGAATCACTGCTTTTAAACCATGCCTTACTACATTTACCGCGTCAAGCCCTTCGCCCAGTTGGACCAGCTACAGGCACTCGACACCTTTGCAGAGGCATCAGCCCAAGCCAAAGTCCTCCGGTTGGCGCTCGATGCGGGCAGCCCCGACAAAATCAAAGTCATTTTTGCCGACAACACCTTGCATGCCGAAGACTTGTTAACACAAGTACGCGTCGCCGGACCCAAGGGAGATGACTGACCCCAGCGCCACGGCACAGGGGCACAAACAAGCGTTTTTTAAACGCAGCCGGTGGGTTTGGGAAGACCACCGTACTTGGTAATGGGCTTCATAGGGCCGGTCATCCACAGCTTGAACACGCTGTTTTGATCTTCTTCAAGGTATTTGGCAAACTTGCGAATCGGCGGAACGCTACCAAATTCGTCATAGTATTCACGCGCCTTCAATATCTGAGACCACTTGACATCGTCAAGCTCATAGTCATCAGCCAAAGCCATGGCACGGCCTACCTCCTCGGTCCAGGCCCCCATGTCGGTTAGATACCCATCTCCGTCGCGTTCTGGCAAATTCATGATTCTGAGACCCTTTTTGAGACTGGTGAAGTAACGAACCGGTCAGACCGACTTGGGCTGACAGTCGTGAACCTGATTCGCGTGGTGCGAGATCAACTGATCCAAAAACCCCCGCAAAAAACCTTCCGTCTGCATACCGTGAAATCGATTCACGATGTGTCCATGGCTGTAGGCAATGACGGTCGGAAAGCCTTTGGCTTGGTGACGACCGGCAATGCGCATGTTTTCATCGGCATCCACTTTAGCCAAAACAAATTGACCTGCATAGACCGAGGTCAATCGTTCCAGCAACGGAGTCAGAACTCGGCAGGGCCCACACCAATCTGCACCGATATCCAGCACAACCGGAGCGGTGCAGGACAGCGCCACCACCCGCTGGTCAAAGTCAGCCTCTTCGACGTCAAAAACGAGGTCCATTCAGGCTAACTGCGCCAATTCTGGTATTTCATGGTGGCCGCTGCTCCAGCAATAATGCTGCCCATCGCAATAAACGAGCCCAACGCCAAAGTGGAGACACCCGACAGGCCCTGCCCCACCGTACAACCGATGGCAGTCACACCACCGAAACCCATGAGCATCGCACCAAAGAGTTGGGTTCTCAAATCTTCCATGGATGCAAAACCTTCCCAGCGAAATTGCCGGGTACTCATGGCGTAGGCGAACGATCCCAGAACCACGCCAAGGGCTGTGGCAATACCAAACGTCACCTTCATGGATTTGTCAGTCCACAGCATCAACAACTCCAGGCTGTAGGCCGTAGGCGCCACAAAGCTCATGGATTCCAGGGTGCGTGTGTTGGTCGCAAAGTAAACGGTTTCAAGTGTTTCCGGATTCTCACCGTGACCCACATGGCCGGTTAAATACCACGCAGCCACCACCAGCAAACCCAGCACAACCGAACCCAGCACCTGCATCAGGTTACCCCGAAAGCGTTTGTCTTTCAACACGAAAGCGAGCAAACCCAGACCGAAAACACCCATGCTTGCCAGGATGGCTGGTTTTTCGGCTAGGCCCGTCACTTTAGACAGGATATGCGGCAAGCCTTGGCTGGTCAGACCCCACTGTGATAAATCCACTGCCACCGGGTCGAGAAAACTGGAGCGAAACTGACCAAAGAGACCCTTCAGCGTCATGTAGGCCGACACGGCCAAGAACACCAGCACCACCAACGAACGCAGACTGCCGCCACCTAAACGCACCAGATTTTTGTTGGTACATCCGGCAGCAATCGTCATGCCCACGCCAAAAATAGCGCCACCCACCAGCAAGGACAGCCAAGGCAAAAGCGGCCGAGCGTAGACCGACTTGGACAGATCGATCAGTCCAAAATAATACAAGGCATTGGTACCCAGGATCGCCACGGCAATGGTCAACAACCACATCCGCATGCGCCCCCAATGCTCCATGTTGACCACATCCGACACGGCCCCCATGGTGCAAAAATTGGTCTTGTTGGCGACGGCGCCAAAAATAAACGCCAACACAAAACCACCCCAAACAACCCACTGTGCGGGACTTGTCGCTTCGGTCATTCGTCACTCCTGATGTGATGTATGGCCCATGGCCTGATGAATTGCCGGTTCAGCCCGGCGTTGCGACGCGCACCAAGGTGCTGCGTATGGCTTCTGGTGCGTTGATGATGCCCATGAACTGTCCCATGCCCAGCGCCGGCCAAGCCAACGCAATCCGGTAACGGGCGTAAAGTGCATACACTTTGTTGTCTACGATGAACACCTCATACGGCAAAGCAGCAGGCCGGTCGGCACCGATTTTGTTGACCCACCACCCCTCACCATCACTGGCGCTGTCCATCGACACCCCGAAGACGGCCATCTTTTCGGTGGGCATCACCACCTCGTACACGCGGTGCGTATCACCGACACCCCGCGTCAGGTTGGCTTGCACAGCCTTCACCGCATCTTCAAAACTGGCATGCTTGGCCAACTCTGTATTGGGCGCGTCAAACCGTTCCATGCCAAACATATAACGGTAGTTCGCTAGATCATTTTGTGGCACATCGCCACCATAACCGGCGCCTTCACCCAACGCTTTGAGCAAACGCTGCTGCAGTGATTTCACCGCAGCTTCGGTGCCCGCGAATTGACCTCGCAGGTACGCCCGGTGCCAGTAGTCGGGATTCATGTAGGACACGGTTCCGTCTTTGCTGACACCCACGCGTATACCAGCAGCTACGATGCCGCTGCCAGTACCCAGACCACGAATGGCCTGAAGGGTCTGCGGATCAGAAACCACCAACGTACCTTGACCCTCCAGACCCTTGGGCAGGTGCTTGCCCAGCACAGTAAAGCCCTCCGCCTTGAGCTTGGACTCCACCTGCGAAAGTTGTGCAGACAGCTCAGCAGCGGGCAATTTAGCCCCATGCAGGTAGGGCGACAAAGCCAGACTCAGCTGCGCCGAGCACAGCAAAGCCAAGCCAATAAACAGGCGCCTCATGACTGCTTAGATGAACAGACAGACGTCTGATTCACCGGCGAATTTCATGAACGTCGCCGCACCACCGTATTCCACATCCTTGATGAACTCACTGGTTTCAAACTCAAACAAATCGACCGTCATCTGACACGCCACAAATTTGACATCAGATTCCAGGCAAATGTCACGCAACTCTTGCAACGATGCCACCCCCTTGGATTTCATCTTGTTTTTCATCATCATCGTCGCCATGGACTCCATGCCAGGCAACATTTGTACCATCACAGGCATGGGCACAGGCATAGGCATCGCCGGATTGGCCAGCGGGCTGATCTTGATGTCATCGAGGTTTTTTCTCAACAACTGCAAACCATAAAACGTGAAAAATATCTGCACGTCCCAACCCAGCGCTGCCGCAGTGGAGGCCAGAATGAACGGCGGGTAGGCCATGTCCAGCGTGCCTTTGGTGGCGATCAACGCCATTTTTTTAGTTGCCATGCGTATGCTCCAGACTATAGTTAATGGGCACCCCGGCGATCAGGCCTTCTTGAGATAAAACACAAACTTGCTGTTTTCAGTGGATTGCTCCAGCAAAGCATTGCCAGTTTGTTCAGCAAACGCGGCCATGTCACAGACGGAACCTGGGTCCGTTGCAATCACGCGCAAGACTTGTCCGGACGTCATATCGGCCAGAGCCTTTTTGGTTTTGACAATCGGCAGGGGGCAAGACAGACCAGACGCATCAAATTCTTTGCTAAATTCCATTTTTATCTCCATGTGGTGAGGATGCGCACCCAGACCGGGTTCGCTTATGTAACCTATTGATTTTTGATGACGCTGCCGCTGACGTCTATCACCGCGAAGAAGGGGGGCATGTAGCCCAAAAGGGTTATTCCGACGCGTCGGTTTTACGCGCCACTTCGCTACAAACAGCCTCGCAGATCGAGACGATGCGCTGGTCAATGATGCGATAGAAAATTTGGACCCCCTCACGGCGCTTACCCAAAATGCCGGCCTGGTACAAGGTATTCAGGTGCTGCGACATGTTGGGCTGCGTGGTGTTGACCTTGGTCAGCAGGTAGCTGACGTTTTTTTCACCACTGCAAAGACAGTTGATGATCTTCAGCCGCAAGGGCGCCGACATCACCCGAAACATATCGGCCGCTGACTCAAAGGTCTGATCAGTTTTGACCGTTTCAACGGTTTCATGGACTGGCTCTGGAATCGGCATAACTGTTGACCTTTGTGAATTTCTTGATCCTGAAGAGCCAGTAAAGATGCCTCAAGTCATCTCAAACTGTCCAAACCAGCCCGATCTATGCCAACTATTTTACGTTCAATGAACTGTCCATCAGATCGTGGCCAGCACCATGCCAGAGCGCCGGTTTTCCGTCCGCCCGCAAAGACAGCTCAAACTGCGGCGTAGGCGACGCGTCCACCCACCAGCGTGTAGCGCACCCGTCCCGGCAACTCATAGCCCGAAAACGGTGTGTGCTTGCCTTGGCTGCGCAAGGCGTCCGCCTGCACTGTCCAGCCTTTGCTGGGGTCAAACACGCAGACATCACCCAAACCACCTGGTGCCAGTTGCCCGGTACGACCCTGACGCGATCCCAGCGCGGTCCCCAAGACAGCAGCCGGCCCTGTCGTCACGGTGGCAAAGGCCCGGCTCAAACTTATGCCATCGTCCAGATGCCACTTGTAAGCCAGACTCAACAGCAACTCCAGACCCGTGGCACCCGGCTCACTTTCAGCAAAAGGCAGCGTCTTGGCATCGTCATCGACCGGTGTGTGGTCCGACACCAAGGCATCAATGGTGCCATCGGCCAAAGCAGCTCGCAGCGCATCGCGGTCACGCTGCTGGCGCAGCGGAGGGTTCAGGCGGGCCCGGCTGTCAAAGTAGCCCATATCGGTGTCGGTCAGATGCAGCGAGTTGATGCTGACATCACACGTCAGTGCCAGCCCCTGCGCCTTGGCCTGGCGCACCAGTTCCACACCCGCTGCACTGCTGATGCGACACAGGTGGACGCGGGCGCCAGTCGCGTTCATCAGTTCAAAAATAGTGTGCATGGCGATGGTTTCAGCCATGACCGGCACACCAGCAAGACCCATGCGAGTCGCCAGCGGACCACTGGCCGCCACCCCCTTGCCCAAGAACGCATCCTGGGGGCGCAACCAGACGGCATAACCAAAGGTGCTGGCGTATTGAAAGGCACGTTGCAGCACCTGTGTGTTTGACAAGGCTGACTCAGCCTGACTGAAGGCCACGCAGCCGGCTTCGGTGAGTTCGACCATTTCGGTCAAGGATTCACCGGACAAGTTGCGGGTCAACGCCCCCAGCGGATACACCCGCGCCTGCTGCAGCTTTTCGGCACGAAACCGCAGCATCTCCACCAACCCCGGTTCATCCAGCACCGGATCGGTATCCGGCTGGCAAACCAGGCTGGTCACACCACCGGCCATGGCGGCTGTCATTTCAGACTCCAGCATCCGGGCATGCTCATAACCCGGCTCGCGCAGGCGCACCGCCAAGTCCACCAGACCCGGCAACACCAGGCAGCCGGTGGCATCCAGGGTCAGCTCCGGCTTGAAATCAGAAGCTATATTTTTAATAGCTATCAACGCTCCATCGACAAGGGCTACATCGGCTTTTTCATCATATCCACTGGCGGGATCAATGACCCGGCCACCGTGGATCAATACGCTGTTGAGTGAGTTCATAAAGACGTGTCTAGAATTGGTTTGAAAGACATCAAGCGTCGTTGCCGGCCACGATGCTCATCACGGCCATGCGCACCGCAATGCCAAAGGTCACCTGCGGCAGAATCACACTGTGTTGACCGTCGACCACCGCCGAGTCAATTTCGACCCCCCGGTTGATGGGGCCAGGGTGCATCACGATGGCATCGGGTTGGGCCAACTGCAACTTCTCGGGGGTCAACCCAAAACTTTTGAAAAATTCCTGGCTGGACGGCAGCAGCGCCCCACTCATGCGTTCATTTTGCAGGCGCAGCATGATGATCACATCGCAGCCCCGGATGCCTTCCTCCAGCGTGTGGCACACCCGTACGCCCATTTGTGCCATGTCCGAAGGCACCAGCGTTTTGGGTCCCACCACGCGCACCTCAGGGCAGCCCAGCGTGGTCAGTGCATGGATATCGGAGCGCGCCACGCGTGAGTGCAGCACATCGCCCACAATCGCCACCGTCAAATTGGAAAAGTCCTTTTTGTAATGCCGAATGGTGTACATGTCCAGCAGGCCCTGGGTCGGATGGGCATGTCGACCGTCGCCAGCGTTGATCACATGCACATGGGGCGCCACATGCTGGGCAATCAGGTAGGGCGCGCCAGACTCGCTGTGACGCACCACAAAAATATCAGCCGCCATGGCGCTCAGGTTGGCCACCGTGTCCAGCAAGGTTTCGCCTTTGGAGGCAGATGACTTGGCAATGTCCAGGTTGATCACGTCAGCGCTGAGCCGCTTGGCCGCAATTTCGAAGGTGGTGCGGGTACGCGTCGAGTTTTCAAAGAACAAATTGAAAACACTCTTGCCGCGCAGCAATGGGACTTTTTTGACTTCGCGATCACCGACCGAGACAAAGTTAGCTGCGGTATCGAGCACCTGGGTCAAGATGCCTTGGGGCAACCCTTCTGTGGACAGCAAGTGGACCAGTTCGCCGTTTTTGTTGAGCTGTGGATTTTTCTTGGACAACATGGTCAGTGGGCCTTCACGTTGAAACTGAACTGGCCCGACGCGTCTCGCGCCAAAGACAGCGACTGGTTGGCGGGCAAGTGAATGCGGGCAGCACAAATATCCGCCTGAATCGGCAATTCGCGCCC
>JAIFMR010000160.1 GCA_020048255.1 Rhodoferax sp.
TGGGCGCCGTCGCAGTGATCCCCAAACTTACAGTTGATGCGCTGGCCCGCATCGAACAAATCACTGCACCGCTGGCCCATTGAGTTTGTGGTGGGAGGTCACTTCTCACCCGGTCGAGAGCCTCCAGTTACGGGTCTTTCATTGTCCCTGCCAACCAGTGCGTCAGCCTCTTCAATGGATGGGAACACCGGCGCTAAGGAGAATTTGAGGACGCCAACGTCCATCAACATAGCCAAGCTGAATGGAGGATCGCTCTACCGCGATGGGCCTAGCGCACCGCCAGCGTGCATACATATTTCAGTGAACTGAGATGAATTGTTTGCGGCGCACCTCAAACGTGCACGTACCTCTGTGCGCTCCAGGCCTGCGGCTGACATAGCCAGCCAGCATTATTGAAATTGCTCAGCATTAGTCATGCATGAACAGCATGGCACGCTCCTTGCGCATTCTTTGGCGGTTTAGATCACCATTTTTTACCCGCACCAGGAGTACGACCATGACCCACAAGCTCTCCCGCTCTATTCGACGCCATCTTGTTACCGCACTGCTTCTAGCACCGGCCCTCTGGGGCATTGCCGGTACGTCGCACGCTGCGAATCTCGATGAAATCAAGAAGCGCGGCTTCATGACCGTGGTGACCGAAGACGACTTTCGGCCGTTTGAATTCGTCAAGGACGGTAAGCCAACTGGATTCAACAACGAGATGATCGATGCTTTGCGCAAATACGCGCCATTCGAGATCCGCCAGGAGATATTGCCCTGGCCCGGTATCCTCGCGGGCGTAGCAACCGGCAAGTACGACATCGCCATCACAGCGGTGCTGATGACCAAGGAGCGGACGCAGTCGCTCGACTTCACCAGTCCGATTGCGGATGCGACCCACTACTACGTCAAGCGCAAGGGCGACAGCAGCATCAATTCCATCAAGGACCTGAACGGCAAGACCGTGGGCGTGCAGACAGGTAGCGCTTTCTTGAGTCGCCTGCCCGAGCTTCAGGCTATGCTGGCTAAAGAGGGTGGCAAGCTAGGCAAGATCGTGGAATATGCGTCCTACCCCGAGGCCTACCAAGACCTTGCGCTTAAACGCACCGACTTCGTGGTCAACACCGTGATCAACCTCAAAGCGCTGGTGGGCGAACGCCCCACCGTCTTCGAACTGGGCCAGGCGGTGTCGGGCAAATCCTATCCTGCCTGGGCAGTGAAAAAGGGCAACACCGAACTGCAGAAGTTCATAAACGAATTCATTGCAGCACAGAAGGCCAACGGTGTCATGCCAGCGCTGCAGAAGAAATGGTTCGGTGAGGCTTTCAACCTGCCGGTCAGCTATACGCCGGAACAGTAATCGACGGATGAGCGCGCCGGACCGCCCCAAGTGCTCATGCTCCCGCTCAGCGGGGCAGCGCGCAAGCCATAGAGTGACCCCATGAGCCACGCGGATGTCCTGTCGATCTTCAGCGGCGCATTGACCACGTTGCTGCTGTCCTTCGCCGGCATTGCGCTGGGACTACCGCTGGGACTGGGCCTGGCAATTTCACGCTGGGCCCGGATATCGGTACTCAATTCAGTGGTGGCGGTCTATGTAAGCCTGCTGCGCGCCACACCGCTGATCACGCTGGTACTGCTGATTTTTTTTGCCCTACCCACCGCGGGCCTGTCGGTTGGGCCAATGTCCGCTGGCCTGATCGCGCTGGTCCTCAACACTGCCGCTTTCAACTGCGAGGTATGGCGCGCAGCCCTGCTTGACCTGCCTAAAGACCAGATCGAGGCCGCGCAATCGGTCGGCATGAGCCGCAGCCTGAGCTTCCGTCGGATCGTGCTGCCGCAGGTCTGGCGCACCGCTTTGCCCGGTCTCATCAACGAGATGTCTCAGCTGGTCAAGCTCACACCGGTGCTCGCGGTAGTGGGCGTGGTCGATATCACCCGCGCAGCTGTGCGCATCGGCGCGCAGACCTATGAGCCGCTACCACCGTTCTTGGTGGCGCTGGCCATCTACATCCCCATCGTGTACGCGCTGGTGAGCGTGCAACGCTGGGTAGAGCGGTGCACCAGGCAGCGCGAGGTAGCAGCATGATGCGCGACTTCATCACCGTCTGGTCGGAGCGTGATCTGCTGCTTTCGGGTCTGGGCAACACTGTGCTGCTGTCTGTGATCGCGGGTGTGGTGGCAATGTTCCTGGGTGCCGTGCTGTCGACCCTACTGATGTCACCCAGGCCCGCATTGTCACTGCCAGCCAAGGGGCTGGTGGACCTGGCGCGCTGTATGCCCTTCCTGCTGTTTGCATACATCGTCTATTACGGTCTGCCCTCGTTTGGTCTGCAGTTAGACGCATGGAGCGCGGGTCTATTTGCGCTCACGACCTATCACGCTGCCTACATGGCCGAGATCTTGCGCGCCGCTTGGTGCGCACAACCGCAAGCCCCCATAGAATCCGGTATCGCTTTTGGCTACAGCGGCTTAGGCTTGTTCAGGCGCATCGTGCTGCCGCCACTGGCGCTCTCAAGCGCGCCGGTACTGGGCAACCAACTGATCCAGATCATCAAGGACAGCGCCTTCCTCACCATCATCACGCTGCCCGAACTCACCCATGCTGTGAGTTCCATTCAGTCGCGTCACTTCATTCCATTTGCCGCCTTCGCCACTGCGGTACTGCTTTATTGGGCGCTGTGCCTGGTGGTAGAAGCCGGAGTGGCCGCCGTGGGCCGTCTGGCTGAGGCGCGGCGCTAAACCCTCTCCTGCGCGTAACATGCCCACACCCATCCCCCTCCTCAGCGTCCAATCGCTCAGCAAAAGTTTCGGCAACCTGCGCGTGCTCGACAACATCTCGTTTTCCGTGGCATTCGGTGAGACCGTCTGCCTGCTCGGACCGTCGGGTTCTGGCAAATCGACACTGTTACGTTGCATCAACTGGCTGGAACGCCCCGACAGCGGGCGCATCCTGATCGACAGCCAGCCGATCGGCATCACCTCGGGTGGCGTGGTGATGAACGACCAGCAGTTGGCGCAAATGCGCACTCGCATCGGCATGGTGTTCCAGCAGTTCGCACTGTGGCCACACCTCACGGTGATGCAGAACGTGATGGAGGCGCCAGTGCATGTGCAACGTCGGCCCAAGGACATTGTCCGTACCGAGGCCGAGGCACTGCTGAAACGCGTGGGTTTGTTCGACAAGCGCGACATCTTCCCGGCGCGTCTCTCGGGTGGGCAGAAACAGCGCGTGGGCATTGCCCGCGCACTGGCCATGAAGCCTGCGCTCATGCTATTTGACGAGCCTACCAGCGCACTTGACCCCGAGCTGGTGGGCGAGGTGCTGGCAGTCATGCGGGACCTGGCCGCCGAGGGCATGACCATGGTGGTGGTGACACACGAAATGGCGTTTGCGCGTGAAGCTGCACACCGCGTGGTTTTCATGGATCACGGCGTAGTGGTGGAGACGGGGCCGCCTGAGGCGTTCTTCGAGGCACCCAGCACCGAGCGCGGACGCCAGTTTCTGCAACGCTTCTCGAAGGAGTGCACCAATCCCAAAAGTCTTGACTTCATTGCCTGTACCAAATCAAGCTGATGCGACGACACCGCACAACACCACAAGTGGCATGGACGTATAGGCTATCTGCAGTCGGCTCTGTTCTAAAAGGCGGATCCGTGCCGGCAACCCCATGCTGACAGACTGCAGAACAAACCTTTATGCGGCGTATGGCGCTGATGACCCCAGAAGGCACCATGGCAACGAATGACCCCGCTGTGGTGCCAGTGTTGCAAAAACAACTGACGCTTCTGCTGGAATCCACCGGCGAGGGTATTTACGGTATTGATATGAAAGGGCTATGTACCTTTATCAACCGAGCTGGTGCAAACATGCTGGGACTGAAGCCCGAAGAGGTGCTGAGTCGCAACATGCACGATCTGACACACCACTCGCACGCCGATGGGCGCCCTTACCTGGCGCAAGACTGTGCCATCTTCAACGCCTTCCGTCAGGGCCTGTCGTGTCGCATTGACACCGAAGTGTTCTGGCATCGCGAACAGCATTGTTTTCCGGTGGAGTATTCCAGCTACCCGCTGATGGATGGCGACACCGTGCTGGGCGCAGTGGTCACCTTTGTGGACATCACCGAGCGCAAGCGCGCCGCAGATGCGTTGCAGGCCGCCAAAAATGAACTGGAGCAACGCGTTGTGGCGCGCACCCAAGCACTGTCGGAGGCCTTGGAGCAACTGCGTGAACTCTCAGCCTATTCTGAAACTGTGCGTGAGGAAGAACGCACCCGCATTGCCCGTGAGGTGCATGACGAGCTGGGCAGCCTGTTGGTGGCGCTGAAGATGGACGTGAACTGGATAGATAAGCGCCTGAGTGAGCAAACGCAGCGCACCTCGCACGAAGCGCAGGCGATGCGGACCCGGCTGCGCAGCAAGTGCCAGAATATGAGTGGCCTGATCGAGCGGGCGGTGGACAACGTGGGACGCATCATCACCGACCTGCGCCCCAGCATTCTGGACCACCAGGGGTTATGGGCAGCGCTGGAATGGCAGGCGCATGAGTTTGCCCAGTCCACCGAGCTGGTGCTGGACTGGCAAATGCAGGGCACCGAGGGCGTGGAACTGCCCGAGCCAGAAGCTATGGCAGTATTTCGTATTTTTCAGGAAATGCTCAGCAACGTGGCTCGTCACGCCCAGGCGACAGCCATCACCCTGCGTATTCAAGTCACAGCCAAGTTATTGACCCTCTCGGTGCAAGACAACGGCTGTGGCGCCAGCCCCTTAGCGTTTGAAGCCCCCACGGCCTATGGCGTCATGGGTATGCGCGAACGGGCTCGCCATTTTGGCGGCCAGCTTGAGATTTCAAGCCAAATGGGCCTGGGGTCCTTATTTACTCTGCGCTTGTCACTACTATAAAAATAGCATGATCAAAGTCCTGATTGGCGATGACCACCGCATCGTGCGCGAAGGCCTGAAACAGGTTCTGGCCGACGCGCCCGATGTCAGCGTGCTGGCCGAGGCCGCCAGCGGGCCTGAGGTGCTGTCACAGGTTCAGGCACTGGGCGGTTCTACCGGGCTGGATCTGGTGCTGCTGGACATTGCCATGCCGGAGCAGGATGGGCTGGAGGTGCTGCAAGTTCTGCGTCGCACCCACCCTCAGCTGCCGGTCCTGATGTTGAGCACTTACCCAGAGAGACAGTACGCCGTGCGCTGCATCAAGCTTGGCGCGGGCGGCTACCTGAACAAGAGCGCCGACCCGGATGACATGCTGGCCGCCGTCCGCAAGGTGGCAGCAGGCGGCATGTATGTCACCCCTGACACCGCTGAGGCACTGGCTGCGGCCATGGCCACAGCAGGCCGGTCTGGTACGTCCGCCCAAACGGTGGCAGCCGGTGTGGATGCACTGTCACACCGCGAACATCAGGTGTTTCGCCTGCTCAGCACGGGGCACACCGTGGGCGAAATTGGTGCACAGCTGAAATTAGCCTCCAACACGGTAAGCACCTACCGGGCACGAATTCTGGAAAAAACCGGCACCAAAAACGATGTTGAGCTGGCGTTGTATGCCCAGCGTTACAGCCGCAGCACACCGGAGCACTGAGAAATTCTGGATGGAGTCAGCCTTTGTAGGGAGGGCACTACAAGCTGTCGGGCCACCGGGTACGAATTACGGTGAAGCCATGAGCCATGGCACAAGTTGGCCCAGGCATTGCGTGGCAAGCAGGGTCCAACTTCAAAAGGTGATGCCATGACTCAATACTTTGACCCCTACAACGCCGACCGCCCGCTGATGCTCAAGTGTAGTTGTGGCAGGGACCACACGGTAGCGGAACACCAGCAGGAGCAGTCTGCAGCCAGCGCTACCGCAGAGCTGACGCGACGCAGCCTGAGCAGCGAATTCGAGTCTTATTCCAACGCGTTCATCGAGGCCACCTTGGTCAAGGCGTTGTTCCCGCAAGACGAGGTACGCCGCCGCTTCTTACGCGCTGTGGGCAAGAGCACCGCCATGGCCGCTATTGGCAGTGTGCTACCTCTGGCTAGTCTGCAAGCCATGGCGCAGGACAAAAATGCGCTGGAGAAGACCAAGCTCAAGATTGGCTTTATTCCAATCACCTGCGCCACACCGCTGATCATGGCGCATCCCTTGGGCTTCTACCAAAAGCAAGGACTGGACGTGGATTTGATCAAAACAGCGGGTTGGGCACTGATTCGCGACAAGATGATCAACAAGGAGTACGACGCCACGCACTTCCTGAGCCCCATGCCACTGGCCATCAGCATGGGCTTGGGCGCAAATGCGACGCCCATGAACGTGGCCACCATTCAGAACACCAACGGCCAGGCGATCACGCTGGCCATGAAACACAAAGACAAGCGTGACCCGAAACAGTGGAAAGGTTTCAAGTTCGCTGTGCCCTTTGAGTATTCGATGCATAACTTTTTGCTGCGTTACTACGTGGCAGAAGCTGGCTTGAATCCCGATACGGATATTCAGATCCGTGTTGTGCCACCTCCAGAGATGGTGGCGAACCTGCGTGCTGGCAATATCGATGGCTATCTCGGCCCTGATCCCTTCAACCAGCGCGCTGTCTTCGAAGAAGTGGGTTTCCTGCACCTTTTGACCAAAGACTTGTGGAACGGTCACCCCTGCTGCGCTTTTGGCACCAGCACAGAGTTCATTCAGAAGAACCCCAACACGTTTGCTGCGCTGTACCGTGCCGTGCTGACAGCTGCTGCCATGGCGCGCGATGCCAAGAATCGCGAGCTGATCGCCAAAGTCATCAGCCCACAGGCTTACCTGAACCAGCCCGAGACGGTCGTGGCACAGGTGCTGACTGGCAAGTTTGCGGATGGCCTGGGTAAAGTGCTCAACGTTCCTGATCGTGCTGACTTTGACCCCATCCCATGGCAAAGCATGGCCGTGTGGATGATGACGCAGATGCAGCGCTGGGGCTATATCAAGGGCGACGTCAACTACAAGCAAATCGCTGAGAAGGTGTTCCTTTTGACCGATGCCAAGAAACACATGAAGGATTTGGGACAAAAGGTACCCGATGGCGCTTACCCAAAGTTCACTGTGATGGGCAAGGTTTTTGACCCAGAAAAGGCCGCGGCCTATTCCAAGAGCTTTGCCATCAGCAAGGCAGCCTGAGATGAATACTCAGCGCAACCTCAACTTTCGGGCGGCTTTGCTGTCCGTA